>NZ_JBTHHU010000030.1:0-93127 GCF_059089585.1 Streptomyces sp. SX-6
TCGGAGAGGCCGCGCTTGGCCGTGGCACCGGCCGTGTCGGAGTCGGCCCAGCCGTATTCGTACGTGCCCAGGCCCTCGAGCTCAGGGTAGGCAGTCTCCGTGGGGAGAGTCATGCGGGGTTCCTCCCGGCCGTGCTGGTGGATGCGGTGGTGGTCTGTGTTTTGCTACGCGGAATGAACGTCGTGCACACACCGTCGCCGTGGGCGATGGTGGCAAGACGTTGCACATGCGTCCCGAGCAGGCGGGAGAAGACTTCCGTCTCCGCCTCGCACAGCTGCGGGAACTGCTCGGCGACATGGGCGACCGGGCAGTGGTGCTGGCAGAGCTGTTCGCCGACCGGTGCGCTACGCGCCGTAGCAGCGTACCCGTCCGTGGTCAATGCCCTGGCCAGCACATGGGCGCGCTCCTCGGGAGCGGCCTTCGCCAGCTCCGCGCGGTACGCCTCGGCCTGGGCCTCCATACGGGCCCGGGCGAACGCGGCGACCGCGGCCTCGCCCTGTTCCCCGCCGCCGGCCGCCCGCGCTATCCAGCGCAGGGCGTCCGAGGCGAGCTTGTCGTAGGCCTGGTCGAACGCGTCCCGGCCGCAGTCGGTGAGCGCGAACACCTTGGCGGGACGCCCGCGGCCACGGGCGCCGTAGACCCGCTTCTCGCGGGGCTCCACGATGCCCTCGGCGGCGAGGGCGTCCAAGTGGCGGCGTACGGCCGCCTGGGTCAGTCCGAGACGGACGGCCAGCTCGGCCGCCGTTGACGGACCGTGATCGAGAATCGACCTGGCGACGCGGTTGCGGGTGCCGCGCTGCTCGTCGGGCAGGGGCGTCCGGCCCTCGGCGGCCGACTGGGCCGCGAGGCTCTCCGGAGCGTCGCCCGCGTATTTCACAACACCATTGTTGCGTAATTGGCCAAGAGGCGACAAGCCTCGTCCGGTACAGCCCTCGGTGGCATCGATCACTAAGGGTTACCTAACCGCAACCCCTGTGGGCCGCCTCCGCCCCGCGGCTTCGTACACTTCCCCGCATGCGCAGCGCCTTGCCGGGGGACGCCCCCGGGACCCCCGCGGTCGAGGTCCGCGGCCTCGTCAAGCGGTACGGACCGAAGACGGCGGTGGACGGCCTCGACCTGTCCGTGGCAGCCGGCACCCTCACCGCCGTGCTCGGCCCCAACGGTGCGGGCAAGACCACCACCATCGAGATGTGCGAGGGCTACCGGCGCCCCGACGCCGGCACGGTCCGCGTGCTCGGCCTCGACCCGGTCGCCGACTCCGCCGCGCTGCGCCCGCGCATCGGCGTGATGCTGCAGAGCGGCGGGATCTACCCCGGCGCCCGCGCGGAGGAGATGCTGCGGCACATCGCGTCCCTGCACGCCCACCCGCTGGACGTGGGCATGCTGATCGAGCGCCTCGGGCTCGGCAGCTGCGGGCGTACGGCCTACCGGCGGCTGTCCGGCGGGCAGCAGCAGCGGCTCTCCCTCGCGATGGCCGTGGTCGGCCGCCCCGAGCTGGTCTTCCTCGACGAGCCGACGGCGGGCCTCGACCCCCAGGCCCGCCGGGCCACCTGGGACCTGGTGCGCGAGCTGCGCGCGGACGGCGTCACCGTCGTGCTCACCACCCACCACATGGACGAGGCCGAGGAACTGGCCGACGCCGTCGCCATCGTCGACGGCGGCCGGGTGATAGCGCAGGGCAGCCCCGAGGAACTGTGCCGCAGCGGCGCCGAGGACACCCTGCGCTTCAACGGGCGGCCCGGCCTGGACGTGGCGTCGCTGCTCAAGGCGCTGCCCGCCGACTCCGCGGCGATCGAGGTGACGCCCGGCACCTACCGGGTCAGCGGTGAGATCGACCCCCAGCTGCTGGCGACCGTCACCACCTGGTGCGCCCAGCACGGCGTGATGCCGGACCGCATAGTCGTCGAGCGGCACACGCTGGAGGACGTTTTCCTGGACCTCACCGGAAGGGAGCTGCGCGCGTGAGCGCCACTTTCGTACCGAAGCCGGGTGCGGCACCGCTCCCCCGGATGATCCGGGCGCAGGCCGCGCTGGAGACCCGCATGCTGCTGCGCAACGGCGAGCAGCTGCTGCTGACCGTGGTCATCCCCACGCTCCTGCTGACCCTGTTCAGCGCGGTCGACATCGTCACTGTGCCTACTGGAACAACGGGGGGCAAGGGCAAGCCCGTCGACTTCCTGGCACCCGGCGTGCTCGCGCTGGCCGTGATGTCCACCGCCTTCACGGGGCAGGCCATCGCCACGGGCTTCGAGCGGCGCTACGGCGTGCTCAAGCGGCTGGGGGCGTCGCCGCTGCCGCGCTGGGGGCTGATGACGGCGAAGACCTGCGCGGTGCTGGTCACCGAGGTGCTGCAGATCGTGCTGCTGACGGTGATCGCCTTCGCGCTCGGCTGGTCGCCGCACGGCAACCCGCTGGCCGTCCTGCTGCTGCTCGTCCTCGGCACGGCGGCGTTCTCGGGGCTCGGGCTGCTGATGGCGGGCACGCTGAAGGCCGAGGCCACGCTGGCGGCGGCGAACCTCGTCTTCCTGCTGCTGCTCGTCGGCGGCGGGGTGATCGTGCCGCTGGAGAAGTTCCCGGACGCCGCCCGGTCGGTGCTCGAGCTGCTGCCGATCTCGGCGCTCTCCGGCGGCCTGCGCGACGTCCTGCGCGACGGCGCCGGGATGCCGTGGGGCGACCTCGGGATCCTCGCCTGCTGGGCCGTGCTGGGACTGGGCGCGGCGGGACGTTTCTTCCGCTGGGAGTAGCCACGAGGGGCCCCTCGTGAATCCATGCACAAGCGGGCCTCTACGATGAGCGGGTGCCCAGAACGATGAACCCCCTCCAGCTCATCGCCGACCGCTGGCAGCCGTCCGCGCGGTTCGTCCAGCGGGCCGCGTTCGCCTGTGTCGTCATGGCCGTGATCATCGTGGTGACGGGCGGCGCGGTGCGGCTCACCCAGTCCGGGCTCGGCTGCCCGACCTGGCCGACGTGTACCGAGGACAGCCTGACGCCGACGCCCGCGATGGGCATCAACGGCATCATCGAGTTCACGAACCGCATGCTGACCTATGTGCTGTGCGCGATCGTCGGCGTGGCGATCATCGCCGCCCGGGCGCGCGCTCCGCGCCGCCGCAGCCTCACCCGGCTGGGCTGGGCGCAGTTCTGGCTCGTGATGGGCAACGCCGTGGTGGGCGGGATCATCGTATTGACGGGCCTCAACCCCTATGTCGTCAGCTTGCACTTCCTGCTGGCCACCGCGCTGCTCACGGCAGCGGTGCTGCTGTGGGAGCGCTCCCGCGAGGGCGACGACGAACCGCGTGACCTGGTGAGCCGCCCGGTGCGCGAGCTCAGCCGGGTGCTGGTGGGCGCCACCCTGCTGCTGATCCTCGTCGGCACCGTGGTCACCGGCGCGGGCAGGCATGCGGGCGACGCCTCCAAGGGCGTACGCCGCATCCCGCTGGACTGGCACGAAATCACCCAGCTGCACGTGGACTTCGTCTACATCGTCCTGGGCCTGACGGTGGCCCTGTGGTTCACCCTGCGTGCCGTGCAGGCGCCGGCGGCGCCGCGCCGCCGGGTGGTGGAGATGTTCGCGGTGCTGATGGCACAGGGCCTGGTCGGGTACGTCCAGTACTTCAACGACTCGCCGGAGGTCGTGGTCGGCGTCCACATGCTGGGCTCCGCCCTGGTGTGGATCGCCGTGCTGCGGGTCTTCCTCTCGCTGCGCACCCGCGGCCCGCTGCCGGTCGTCCCGGCCCCGGCCGGCGAGCACCAGGCCGTGGAACCGGCCGCTGTCGCCTGAGACCATGCAAAAAGGGGCGCCCCCGGATTCCGGGGGCGCCCCTTCGTCGTACCCGCTCAGCCGTTGGCCGGGCCGCCGACCTGGAGGCCCGCCATGCGGGACCACTCGTAGCGGCCGGTACGGACCTTCGCGGCCATCTCGCCGTCGAAGTCCTCCTGGAGGGTGACCCCCGCGGTCTCGACGGCCCTGCGCGCGGTCTCGTACGAGCGAGCCACGAGGTTGCCCCACTCACCGTTCGCGCCGACGAGGGCGATGCGCGTGGCGCCGCGCCCTATGTGCGCCAGCTGCGCCTCGGCGCTGCCGCCGTGGCTGTGCGCGAACGCGGTGATCTGCCTGGCCAGCCTGGCCGCCTCGCGCTGGGCCCGCGCGTCGGGCGTGGCCTCTTCGGCCTGCTTGGTGTCTGCCATGAGCAGGATGCTACCGACGAGTAGGGGAAATGGCGACGGGCCCGTCACGAAGAAGCGCGGACTACCGCAGGAAGGGGTCGATCGCCACAGCCGTGAACAGCAGCGAGACATAGGTGATCGACCAGTGGAACAGCCGCATCTCCTTGAGCTTCGCGCCCGTGACGCCCGCCTTGGCGCGCGCCTGGAGCGCATGCGCCTCCTTGAGCCAGAAGACGCCGCACGCCACGGCCACGACCGTGTAGAACCAGCCGGTGTAGCCCAGCGGCGTGAGCAGCAGCGAGACGGCGACCATCACCCAGCTGTAGATGACGATCTGGCGCGCGACGACCTTGTTGCCCGCGATGACCGGCAGCATCGGCACGCCGACCCGCTCGTAGTCGTCCTTGACCTTCATCGACAGCGGCCAGTAGTGCGGCGGCGTCCAGAAGAAGATGACGAGGAAGAGGATGACGGCGGCCCACGAGACCTCGTTGCGCACGGCGGACCAGCCGATGAGCACGGGCAGGCACCCCGCGATGCCGCCCCACACGATGTTCTGGGCGGTACGGCGCTTGAGCAGCATCGTGTAGACGACGACGTAGAACATCGAGGCGCCGAACGACAGCATCGCCGACAGGGGGTTGACCAGGAACCAGAACCACACGGTCGATCCCACGGTCAGCGCCGAGGCGAAGACCAGGCACTCGCGCGGCGAGACCATGCCGGTGACGAGCGGGCGCTGGGACGTACGGTCCATCAGCGCGTCGATGTCACGGTCGTAGTACATGTTGAACGCGCCCGCGCCACCGGCGGAGAGGTAACCGCCGACGCACGTGGCCAGCACCAGCCACATGTCCGGAACGCCCTCGGCCGCGAGGAACATCACGGGCACCGTCGTCATCAGCAGCAGCTCGATGACACGCGGCTTGGTCAGCGCCACGAACGCCTTGACCCGGGCCCCGAACGGCCGGTGGCTGGGGCTCTCACTGAGCAACCCCGCAGGACGGGATTCGACGGCCGTCACGCACACCCCTGACAGAGATAAGGCCAGCAAGCACATCCGACCCGGTTCGGCCGGGGAAGACTTGCGCGTACCACGCCACTTTAGACGCAGGGGATGGCACGTCCTCCGCCGGGGTGGTGTCGTGTTGAGGACCTCCCGGCACACGCTTCCCGCCTCTCGGGAGGCGGGGCCCGGCCGGGCGTTGCACGCTGGAGACGTAGGGCCGCCGCACCGTCACACCCGTACCGGGAATCTTTTCCATCCGGTCTCGGTTGCCGGGGGCGTCGGGCCGACCAGCCGACTGCACGTCGAAAAGATGCGCGTCACCACGGGGGTAGGCTCGGGATCGCCGCGTCGTGGCGGAATACCGCCCCCGGCCTGAAGAACAATGTGGAGAGGAGCCCTGAACTAGGGTGAGCAACAAGCCGACCACCACAGACCTCGAGTGGACCGAACTGGACCAGCGGGCCGTTGACACCGCCCGGGTCCTGGCCATGGACTCCGTGCAGAAGGTCGGCAACGGCCACCCCGGCACGGCCATGAGCCTCGCCCCGGCCGCCTACCTGCTCTTCCAGAAGCTGATGCGCCACGACCCCAGCGACGCCGACTGGGTCGCGCGCGACCGGTTCGTCCTCTCCCCCGGACACACCAGCCTGACGCTCTACGTCCAGCTCTTCATGGCCGGTTACGGCCTGGAGCTCGCGGACCTCAAGGCCTTCCGCACCTGGGGCAGCAAGACCCCGGGCCACCCGGAGCACGGCCACACCCGCGGTGTCGAGACCACCACCGGCCCGCTGGGCCAGGGCATCGCCAACGCGGTGGGCATGGCCATGGCCGCCCGGTACGAGCGCGGTCTGTTCGACCCGGAGGCGCCTGCGGGCACCTCCCCGTTCGACCACACGGTCTGGGCGATCGTCTCCGACGGCGACCTGGAGGAGGGCATCTCCGCCGAGGCGTCCTCGCTGGCCGGCCACCAGAAGCTGGGCAACATCGTCGCGCTGTACGACGACAACCACATCTCGATCGAGGGCGACACCGAGACCGCCTTCTCCGAGGACGTGCTCAAGCGCTACGAGGCGTACGGCTGGCACGTCCAGCGCATCGAGCAGGCGCCCAACGGCGACTTCGACGTGCAGGCGCTGTTCGCCGCGTTCAAGGCGGCGCAGGAGGAGACCGAGCGCCCCTCGATCATCGCGGCCCGCACGATCATCGCCTGGCCGGCCCCGAACGCCCAGAACACCGAGGCCTCGCACGGCTCGGCGCTCGGCGACGCCGAGGTCGCCGCGACCAAGGAGGTGCTCGGCTTCGACCCGCAGCAGAACTTCCAGGTCGAGGACGAGGTCTTCGCGCACGTCCGCAAGGTCGTCGACCGGGGCCGCGAGGCCCACGCGACCTGGTCCAAGCGGCTCGAGGAGTGGCGTACCGCCAACCCCGAGCGCGCCGCCGACTACGACCGGATCAACGCCGGTGAGCTGCCCGACGGCTGGGAGAAGGCCATCCCGGTCTTCCCGGCCGGCAAGGCCGTCGCGACCCGCAAGGCGTCCGGCGAGGTCCTCAAGGCGCTGGGCGGCGTGATCCCCGAGCTGTGGGGCGGTTCGGCCGACCTCGCCGGCTCGAACAACACCACGATCGACGCGACGTCGTCCTTCCTCCCGGAGGGCAACCCGCTCCCCGAGGCGAACCCGTACGGCCGTACGATCCACTTCGGCATCCGCGAGCACGCCATGGGCTCGACCATGAACGGCATCGCGCTGCACGGCAACACCCGTGTCTACGGCGGCACCTTCCTGGTGTTCTCCGACTACATGCGCCCCGCGGTGCGTCTGGCCGCCCTGATGAAGCTGCCGGTCACCTACGTGTGGACGCACGACTCCATCGGCCTCGGCGAGGACGGCCCGACCCACCAGCCGGTCGAGCACATGGCCGCGCTGCGCGCCATCCCGGGCCTGAACATGGTCCGTCCGGCCGACGCCAACGAGACCGCCATCGCCTGGCGCGAGATCACCAAGCGGCACACTGCCAAGCCGGGGCCGCACGGTCTGGCCCTGACCCGCCAGAACGTGCCGACGTACGAGGCCAACGAGGGCGTGGCCAAGGGCGGTTATGTGCTGTTCGAGGCCGAGGGCGGCCGCGCTCAGGTGATCCTGATCGCCACCGGCTCCGAGGTCCAGCTGGCCGTCGAGGCGCGCGAGCGGCTCCAGGCCGAGGGCGTCCCGACCCGCGTGGTCTCGATGCCGTCCGTCGAGTGGTTCGAGGAGCAGGACCAGGCCTACCGCGACGGCGTGCTGCTGCCGGACGTCAAGGCGCGGGTGGCGGTCGAGGCCGGCATCGGCCTGACCTGGCACCGCTACGTCGGCGACGCCGGCCGGATCGTCTCCCTCGAGCACTTCGGCGCCTCCGCCGACTACAAGGTGCTGTACCAGGAGTTCGGCCTGACCACCGACGCCGTCGTCGAGGCCGCCCGTGAGTCCCTCGCCGACACCGCCCGCCGCTGACGCGCCCGTAATCCATTCAGTAGGAGATGCAGAACCCATGACAGACGCACTCAAGCGCCTCTCCGACGAAGGCGTCGCGATCTGGCTCGACGACCTGTCCCGCAAGCGCATCACGTCCGGCAACCTCGCGGAGCTGATCGACGAGAGCCACGTGGTGGGCGTCACGACCAACCCGTCGATCTTCCAGAAGGCGATCTCCGGCGGCGAGGGCTACCAGCAGCAGCTGGCCGACCTCGCGGCCCGCAAGGTCACCGTCGACGAGGCCATCCGCATGATCACCACGGCGGACGTCCGTGACGCCGCCGACATCCTGCGCCCGGTCTTCGACGCCACCGACGGCCAGGACGGCCGGGTCTCCATCGAGGTCGACCCGCGTCTGGCGCACAACACCACCGCCACGATCGCCGAGGCCAAGCAGCTGGCCTGGCTGGTGGACCGGCCCAACACCCTGATCAAGATCCCGGCCACCAAGGCGGGCCTGCCGGCCATCGCCGAGGTGATCGGCAAGGGCATCAGCGTCAACGTCACGCTGATCTTCTCCCTCGAGCGCTACCGCGCGGTGATGGACGCCTACCTCACCGGTCTGGAGAAGGCCAAGGCCGCGGGCCTGGACCTGTCGCTCGTCCACTCGGTGGCGTCCTTCTTCGTGTCCCGCGTGGACACCGAGATCGACAAGCGCCTGGACGCGATGGGCACCGACGAGGCCAAGGCGCTGCGCGGCAAGGCCGCCCTGGCCAACGCCCGTCTGGCGTACCAGGCGTACGAGGAGGTCTTCTCCTCCGACCGCTGGCTCGCCCTGGAGAAGCTCGGCGCCAACAAGCAGCGTCCGCTGTGGGCCTCGACCGGCGTCAAGGACCCGGCCTACAAGGACACCCTGTACGTGGACGACCTGGTCGCCCCGAACACGGTCAACACCATGCCGGAGGCCACCCTCGAGGCGACCGCCGACCACGGTCAGATCACGGGTGACACCGTGCGCGGCACGTACGAGCAGGCCAAGGCCGAGCTCGACGCGCTCGCCAAGATCGGTGTCTCGTACGACGACGTCGTACAGCTCCTGGAGGACGAGGGCGTCGACAAGTTCGAGCAGTCCTGGAACGACCTTCTGAAGTCCACCGAGGCGGAGCTCAAGCGCCTCGCACCGGAGGCATGAAATTGAGCAGCAGCAATCCGCTGCGTGACGCACAGGACCGGCGGCTCCCGCGCATCGCGGGGCCGTCCGGCCTGGTCATCTTTGGCGTCACGGGCGATTTGTCACGGAAAAAGCTCATGCCCGCCGTGTACGACCTCGCCAACCGGGGTCTGCTGCCGCCGGGCTTCTCCCTGATCGGCTTCGCCCGCCGCGACTGGGAAAACGAGGACTTCGCGCAGATCGTGCACGACGCGGTCAAGGAACACGCGCGCACGCCGTTCCGCGAGGAGGTCTGGCAGCAGCTGGTGCAGGGCTGCCGGTTCGTCCAGGGCGACTTCGGCGACGACGATGCCTTCGAGACGCTCAAGAGCACGATCGAGGAGCTGGACAAGGCACAGGGCACCGGCGGCAACTTCGCCTTCTACCTGTCCGTGCCGCCGAAGTTCTTCCCCACGGTCGTCCAGCAGCTCAAGAAGCACGGGCTGACGGACCAGAAGGAAGGCTCGTGGCGGCGCGCCGTCATCGAGAAGCCCTTCGGCCACGACCTGAAGAGCGCCCAGGAGCTGAACCGGATCGTCCACGAGGTCTTCCCGGCCAACGAGGTCTTCCGGATCGACCACTACCTGGGCAAGGAGACGGTCCAGAACATCCTGGCGCTGCGCTTCGCCAACACCCTCTTCGAGCCGATCTGGAACCGGTCGTTCGTCGACCATGTGCAGATCACCATGGCCGAGGACATCGGCATCGGCGGCCGGGCCGGCTACTACGACGGCATCGGCGCCGCCCGTGACGTGATCCAGAACCACCTGCTCCAGTTGCTGGCGCTGACCGCGATGGAGGAGCCCGCCTCCTTCGACGCGGACGCGGTGGCCGCGGAGAAGACCAAGGTGCTGGGTGCCGTCCGGCTGCCCAAGGACCTCGGCAAGGACACCGTGCGCGGCCAGTACGCGCAGGGCTGGCAGGGCGGCGAGAAGGTCGTCGGCTACCTCCAGGAAGACGGCATCGACCCCAAGTCGAAGACCGACACCTACGCCGCGGTCAAGCTGGAGATCGACAACCGCCGCTGGGCCGGCGTGCCGTTCTACCTGCGCACCGGCAAGCGTCTGGGCCGCCGCGTCACCGAGATCGCGGTCGTCTTCCAGCGCGCCCCGCACTCGCCCTTCGACCACACCGCCACCGAGGAGCTGGGGCAGAACGCCCTGGTCATCCGGGTGCAGCCGGACGAGGGCGTCACCATGCGGTTCGGCTCCAAGGTGCCGGGCACCTCGATGGAGGTCCGGGACGTCTCGATGGACTTCGCCTACGGCGAGTCCTTCACCGAGTCCAGCCCGGAGGCGTACGAGCGGCTCATCCTCGATGTGCTGCTCGGCGAGTCGAACCTCTTCCCGCGCCTGCGGGAGGTCGAACTGTCCTGGCAGATCCTCGACCCGATCGAGACCTACTGGGACAAGCACGGCAAGCCCGCTCAGTACCCGGCCGGCACCTGGGGTCCGGTCGAGGCTGACGAAATGCTCGCACGAGAGGGACGGAGCTGGCGCCGGCCATGAAGATCGATCTCACGGACACCACTGCCAGCAAGATCAACAACGCGCTGGTCCAGGGCCGCCGGTCCATCGGCGCGCCCACGGTCGGCATGGTGCTCACCCTGGTCATCGTCACCGACGAGGAGCACGCCTACGACGCGCTCAGGTCGGCCGACGAGGCATCGCGCGAGCACCCCTCGCGCAAGCTCGTCGTCATCAAGCGGGCCGGCCGGGCACGCGACCGCGCCAAGCCGCGCCTGGACGCCGAGGTTCGCGTGGGCGGCGACGGCGGCACCGGCGAGACCGTGATACTGCGGCTCTACGGCGAGGTCGCCGACCACGCCCAGTCGGTGGTGCTGCCGCTGCTGCTGCCGGACGCCCCCGTGGTCGTCTGGTGGCCGGTGGCGTCCCCGGCGCACCCGGCGAAGGACCCGCTGGGCACCCTCGGACAGCGCCGGGTCACCGACACCTACACGGCCGAGGACCCGATCGCGGAGCTCTCGGCGCGTGCCGAGCACTACGCGCCCGGCGACACCGACCTGGCCTGGACCCGGACCACCCCGTGGCGCTCGATGCTCGCGGCGGCCCTGGACCAGCAGGCCGTCGAGGTCACCGCCGCCGAGGTCGAGGGCGAGGCGTACAACCCGAGCGCCGAGCTGCTGGCCATGTGGCTCGCGGACCGGCTCGGGGTGACGACCCGGCGCACCGTCTCGGACGGGCCCGGCCTGACCGCCGTACGCCTGCACACCAAGAACGGCGTCATCACGCTCGACCGCGCCGACGGCTCGCTGGCCACGCTCTGCATGCAGGGCCAGCCGGACCGTGCGGTGGCGCTCAAGCGCCGCGAGATGTCCGAGCTGCTCGCCGAGGAACTGCGGCGTCTGGACCCGGACTTCACGTACGAGTCCGCGCTGAAGTACGGCGTGGACCGGCTCGGCGGCGCCGAGCCGGCCGCTGAACCGACCGCCCCGGCAAAGAAGGCACCCGCCAAGAAGGCGGCCGGCAAGTGAGCACCCCGCAGATCGTCGTCCACCGGGACAAGGAGCTGATGGCCCAGGCCGCGGCGGCCCGGCTGATCACCAAGATCGTGGACGCCCAGGCCGCGCGCGGCTCGGCCTCCGTCGTACTCACCGGCGGGCGCAACGGCAACGGGCTGCTCGCGGCCCTGGCCGCCGCGCCCGCCCGGGACGCGGTGGACTGGTCGCGGCTGGACCTGTGGTGGGGCGACGAGCGGTTCCTGCCGGACGGCGACCCGGACCGCAACCACACGCAGGCCCGCGAGGCTCTGCTGGACTCCGTGGACCTCGACCCGGCCCGGGTGCACGCCATGCCCCCGGCGGACGGCACGTACGACGACGCGGACGCGGCGGCCGAGGCGTACGCGGCCGAACTGGCCGCGTACGCACGGCCCGAGGACCATGGCCCGGTGCCGTCCTTCGACGTCCTGCTGCTGGGCGTCGGCCCGGACACGCACGTCGCCTCGCTCTTCCCCGAGCTGCCGGGCGTACGGGAGACCGAGCGCACGGTCATCGGCGTGCACGGTGCGCCGAAGCCGCCTCCGACGAGGGTCTCGCTGACCCTCCCGGCGATCCGGGCCGCCCGGGAGGTCTGGCTGCTCGCGGCGGGCGAGGACAAGGCGGGAGCGGTCGCGATGGCCCTGTCGGGCGCGGGCGAGATCCAGGCCCCGGCCGCCGGGGCGTACGGCCGCCACCGCACGCTGTGGCTGCTCGACCGGGCCGCGGCGGCCCAGCTGCCGCGGGATCTGTATCCGCCTGCTTCGCCCTGACGGTGCGTCGCGAGAGGGCGGGACTGGGGATTGCGCCCCGGTCCCGCCCTCTCACCGTCTCCCGGAGCTCCGCCCCCGGACCCCGTTCCGGGGGCTACGCCCCCTGGGCCCCCGCAACGCGGCTCCGCCGCGTTGGTCCTCAAACGCCGGACGGGCTGGATAGTGCCGGGCCGGGCTGGATTTTCGCGCCCGCGCCGGATTTCGCGCTTGCGCTGAAATCCGGCGCGGGCGCGAAAATCAAGCCCGTCCGGCGTTTGAGGACGAGCGGCGAAGCCGCGACAAGGGGGCCCGGGGGCGGAGCCCCCGAAGCGGGGTCTGGGGCGCAGCCCCAGGAGACGGCGAGAGGGTGGGACCGGGGCGAGCAACCCCTACCGGCCCCGCAGGGACCGGTACCGCGCCACCAGGCCCGCCGTCGACGCGTCGAGCCCCGGCACATCCGCACCCTCCGTCAGCGCCGGCTCGACCCGCTTCGCGAGGACCTTCCCCAGCTCGACGCCCCACTGGTCGAAGGAGTCGATGTTCCACACCGCGCCCTGCACGAACACCTTGTGCTCGTAGAGCGCGATCAGCTGGCCCAGCACCGAGGGGCTCAGCTCACTCGCCAGGATCGTCGTCGTCGGGCGGTTGCCGCGGAACGTCTTGTGCGGGATCAGCTCCCGCGCGACGCCCTCCGCCGCGACCTCCTCCGGCGTCTTGCCGAACGCGAGGGCCTGGCCCTGGGCGAAGAGGTTCGCCATCAGCAGGTCGTGCTGGGCGACCAGCCCCGGCTCGAGGTCGTCCACGGGCCGGGCGAAGCCGATCAGGTCCGCCGGGATGAGCTTGGTGCCCTGGTGGATCAACTGGTAGTACGCATGCTGCCCGTTGGTGCCCGGGGTGCCCCAGACGACCGGTCCGGTCTGCCAGTCGACGGGGTTGCCGTCACGGTCGACCGACTTGCCGTTGGACTCCATGTCCAGCTGCTGCAGATAGGCCGCGAACTTCGACAGGTAGTGGCTGTACGGCAGCACCGCGTGCGACTGCGCGTCGTGGAAGTTGCCGTACCAGATGCCCAGCAGGCCCAGCAACAGCGGCACGTTCTCCTCGGGCGGGGCGGTGCGGAAGTGCTCGTCGACCAGGTGGAAACCGGCCAGCATCTCGCGGAAGTGCTCCGGACCGATGGCGACCATCAGGGAGAGCCCGATGGCCGAGTCGTACGAGTAGCGCCCGCCGACCCAGTCCCAGAACTCGAACATGTTGGCCGTGTCGATGCCGAACTCGGCGACCTTCTGCTCGTTCGTCGACAGCGCCACGAAGTGCCGCGCCACCGCGTCCTCGCCCGCGCCCAGGCCGGCCAGCAGCCAGTTCCGGGCGGAGGTGGCGTTGGTGATGGTCTCGATGGTGGTGAAGGTCTTCGAGGCGACGATGAACAGCGTCTCGGCGGGGTCGAGGTCCCGCACGGCCTCGTGCAGGTCCGCGCCGTCCACGTTCGACACGAAACGGAACGTCATCTCGCGCGCGGTGTAGGCGCGCAGCGCCTCGTAGGCCATCGCGGGGCCGAGGTCGGAGCCGCCGATGCCGATGTTGACGACGTTCCTGATCGGCTTGCCGGTGTGGCCCTTCCAGTCGCCGGACCGCACGCGGTCGGCGAAGACCTGCATCTTCCTCAGCACGGCGTGCACGGCGGGGACGACGTCCTCGCCGTCCGTCCGGATGACCGCCGACTCCGGCGCGCGCAGCGCCGTGTGCAGCACCGCCCGGTGCTCGGTGGTGTTGATCTTCTCGCCGCGGAACATCGCGTCCCGCAGCCCGGCGACGTCCGTCGCCACCGCCAGCTCGCGCAGCAGCCGCAGAGTCTCGTCCGTGACCAGGTGCTTGGAGTAGTCGAGATGCAGATCGCCCACCGTGAGCGTGTACTTCTCGGCCCGGCGGGGATCGTCGGCGAACAGCTGCCGGAGATTCACCTCCCCCAGCTCGTCGCGGTGCTTGGCCAGTGCGTTCCACTCGGGAAGCCGGTCGAGCCGGCTCCGCCCGTCTGCGTTCATCTCGGACATCAGCCCACTTCTTGCTCGTAGCTGCCTCGATGCCCAACCTATCGGAACGGCCTGCCGGAACGCGGCCCGGCCCGGCCGGAGGGGAGCGGCCCTCCGGCCGGGCCGGAAATCTCTATGACTGATTGTCAGAGACTGGTTGTCAGATCTCGCCGCGCAGCTTGGCGAGCGCCTCGGCGAGGATCGCCTCGCCGTCCGCGTCGCTGCGCCGTTCGCGCACATACGCCAGATGCGTCTTGTACGGCTCGGTGCGCGGCGGGTCCGGGGGACTGTCCCGGTCCTGGCCGGCCGGGAAGCCGCAGCGCGGACAGTCCCAGGTGTCCGGCACCTGTGCATCACTGGCGAAGCTCGGCTGCGTCTCGTGCCCGTTCGAGCACCAGAAGGAGATGCGGAGGCGCGGTGCGGATTCTCCCCGCTCGGCCTCCCCCATCGGCCCCGCCCCGACCCGGCTTCCTCGGATCGCGTTGCCACTTGCCACGGTCGTAACTCCCTGCATGAGTGCCGCGAAGCGTGACAGTCCGCTCCGCCGCGGGCGCCCCAGTCTACGTAAGGCCCAACGCGCGTCCCGGGCCGGGAGTTACCGCCCCGGCCGCAGAATGCGAGCCCCCATCATAGGCCGGAGTTGCGACGGTACGTCAGCTGTTGAGCTTCATCAGCACGCCGAGCACGACAATGCACGCGAACCACAGCAGTCCGACGACGATCGTGATCCGGTCGAGGTTGCGCTCGGCGACCGAGGAACCGCCTACGGAGGACTGCATGCCACCGCCGAACATGTCGGACAGACCGCCGCCCTTCCCCTTGTGCATGAGCACCAACATCATCAGCAGCGCGCTGAAGATGATGAGGGCGATCGAGAACCCCATGACCACGGCTGGACCAACTCTCTCGGACTGGATCGACTGACAGTGCGGGGCCGGGATGGCATCGCCGCCGGTCCCGGCCCCGCAAGGGTACGACGGGGAGCCCCCGTCGTCATACCGCTACTGGTCGCGGAAGCGGACGATCTTGACGAACTCGTCCGCGTCCAGTGCCGCGCCGCCGACCAGGGCGCCGTCCACGTCGGGCTGCGCCATGATCGCCGCGACGTTGCCGGACTTGACCGAGCCGCCGTACTGGATACGGACCTTGTCCGCCAGCTCCTGGCTGTAGAGCTCGGCCAGGCGGCCGCGGATCGCCCCGCAGACCTCCTGGGCGTCCTCGGGGGTGGCGACCTCGCCGGTGCCGATGGCCCACACCGGCTCGTAGGCGATGACGATCGTCTCGGCCTGCTCGGCCGGGACGTCCTTCAGGGCGCCGTCGAGCTGGGCGAGGGTGTACGCGACCTGGTTGCCGGCCTTGCGGACGTCCAGGCCCTCGCCGACGCACAGGATCGGGGTGATGCCGTTGGCGAAGGCGGCCTTGACCTTGGCGTTGCAGATCTCGTCCGTCTCGCCGTGGTACTGGCGGCGCTCGGAGTGGCCGACGGCCACGTAGGCGCACTTGAGCTTGGCGAGCATGGGGCCGGAGATCTCGCCGGTGTACGCGCCGGACTCGTGCGCGGAGATGTCCTGGGCACCGTACTTGATCTTGAGCTTGTCGCCGTCGACCAGGGTCTGCACGGAGCGCAGGTCGGTGAACGGCGGCAGGACGGCGACCTCGGTGGACGCGAGGTCCTTCTCCGTGAGGGCAAAGGCGAGCTTCTGGACGTGGGCGATGGCCTCGAGGTGGTTGAGGTTCATCTTCCAGTTGCCCGCCATCAGGGGCATGCGGTCAGACACGGTGGTTCAGTCCTCCAGTGCGGCAAGGCCGGGGAGCGTCTTGCCCTCGAGGTACTCGAGGCTCGCGCCACCGCCGGTGGAAATGTGGCCGAAAGCAGTCTCGTCGAAGCCGAGCAGGCGCACGGCCGCGGCCGAGTCACCGCCGCCCACGACGGTGAAGGCATCGCTGTCGAGCAGGCCCTGGGCGACGGCCTTGGTGCCGTTCGCGTAGTCGGGGTGCTCGAAGACGCCCATCGGACCGTTCCAGAAGACGGTGCCCGCGTCGGCGAGCTTCGCGGCGTAGAGCTCGCGCGTCTTCGGGCCGATGTCCAGGCCCTCCTTGTCCGCCGGGATGGCGTCCGAGGAGACCAGCTCGGGGTTGGCCGGGGCCTTGGTCCTCAGGTCCGGGAAGTCGGCGGAGACCAGCACGTCCACGGGGAGGACGAACTCCACGCCGCGCGCCTCGGCCCGGGCCAGGTACTCCAGGCAGACCGGGATCTGGTCCTCCTGGAGCAGCGAGATGCCGACCTCGTGGCCCTTGGCCTTGAGGAAGGTGTACGACATGCCGCCGCCGATGAGGATGCGGTCGGCCTTCTCCAGCAGGTTGTCGATGACGCCCAGCTTGTCGGAGACCTTGGCACCGCCGAGGACCACGACGTACGGCCGCTTCACGTCCGCGGTCAGCTTCTTCAGCACGCCGACCTCGGTGGCGATCAGGTCGCCCGCGGCGTGGGGCAGGCGCGCCGGGAGGTCGAAGACCGAGGCGTGCTTGCGGTGCACGGCGCCGAAGCCGTCGCCCACGTAGAGATCGGCGAGCTGCGCCAGCTCGTCGGCGAAGGCGCCGCGCTCGGCGTCGTCCTTGCTGGTCTCGCCCGCGTTGAAACGGAGGTTCTCGAGCAGCGTGACCTCGCCGTTGCCGAGGGCGGCAACGGTGGCCTTCGCGCTCTCGCCGACCGTGTCGGTGGCGAACGAGACATTCCTGCCCAGCAGCTCACCGAGTCGCTTCGCGACCGGGGCCAGGGAGAACTGGGGGTCCGGGGCACCCTTGGGGCGGCCCAGGTGGGAGGCGACGATCACCTTGGCGCCCGCCTCGGCGAGCTTGGCGATCGTCGGCGCGACGGCGCGGATGCGGCCGTCGTCGGTGATGGTGGTGCCCGCGAGGGGCACGTTGAGGTCGGCGCGGACGAAGATCCGCTTGCCCTCGACGCCGCTCTGGACGAGTTCGTCGATCGTCTTCATTCGGTGACTCCGGTGACTTCCGTGAGTATCAGCCATGCGACGGGGCCCGTACCGCGCGACTGTGCGCCGTACGAGCCCCGTCCTTTTTACATCGCTCGGATCAGAGCTGGCCGCCGACGAAGACGGTCAGGTCCACGAGGCGGTTGGAGTAGCCCCACTCGTTGTCGTACCAGCCGACGACCTTGACCTGCGTGCCCTGGACCATCGTCAGCTGCGAGTCGAAGGTGCAGGAGGCCGGCCAGTTGACGATGTCCGAGGAGACGATCGCGTCCTCGGTGTACTCGAGGATGCCCTTGAGCTGACCCTCGGCGGCCTTCTGGAAGGCGGCGTTGATCTCTTCCTTGGTGACCTCGCGGTCGAGCTCCAGGACGAGGTCGGTGACCGAGCCGGTCGGGACCGGGACGCGCATGGCGATGCCGTCCAGCTTGCCCTTCAGCTGCGGGAGGACCAGGGCGGTGGCCTTGGCGGCACCCGTCGAGGTCGGGATGATGTTCTCCGCGGCGGCGCGGGCGCGGCGCAGGTCGGAGTGCGGGAAGTCCAGGATGCGCTGGTCGTTGGTGTACGCGTGGACCGTCGTCATCATGCCCTTGACGATGCCGAAGTTCTCGTCGAGAACCTTGGCCATCGGCGCCACGCAGTTGGTGGTGCAGGAGGCGTTGGAGATGACGTGGTGGTTGGCCGCGTCGTACTTGTCCTGGTTGACGCCCATCACGATGGTGATGTCCTCGTTCTTGGCCGGAGCCGAGATGAGGACCTTCTTCGCACCGGCGGCGAGGTGCTTGGCGGCGTCCTCGCGCTTGGTGAAGATGCCCGTGGACTCGATGACGATGTCGGCACGCAGCTCGCCCCAGGGCAGGTTGGCGGGGTCGCGCTCGGCCATCGTCTTGAACGTCATGTCACCGACGGTGATGGTGTCGTCGGTGTGGCTGACGTCCTGCTTCAGGCGACCGAGGATGCTGTCGTACTTCAGCAGGTGCACCAGAGTGGCGTTGTCGGTCAGGTCGTTGACACCGACGATCTCGATGTCCGCACCCTGCTCCAGGAGCGCACGGAAGTAGTTACGACCGATACGGCCAAAGCCGTTGATGCCTACGCGGATCGTCACGAACCGATCTCCTCGTTGGTATGCCGGTCTGTCCGCCGGCGGCTGCATTTGGGATGTCCCCGACCAACACCGACCCTACCTCCAACCGTGGAGGTACGTGACATTGGAGGTCCCCCCGAAGTCAAGGGGGGACCGTAGTGGCGTCAGACACGCAGAATGCGCAGGGCCGCGCTCAGAAGAGCCACTCGCTGACCCTCGGTCCGCACATGTTCCAGCCCGAAGCCGAGGAGCACGGTGTCACGCGTGGTGACGGCCGCCGAGGCATGGAAGAGCGCCTGCGAACGGGCCCAGTCGCCGGTGTTCCCGGGGCTGCCCGCGGGCGGCCCCGGCACGCTCCAGGGGCCCAGCGAGCTCTCGAACCCCTCGGTGGACTGCGCCTTTCCGCCGACGGTGACCGTGGTCTCGTCGACGAAGGCGCCGCGTCCGCCGTTGGCGGAGTCGGTGACGTACGAGATCGCCACCTCGGCCTGCTTGCCGGCGTACGCGCTCAGATCGAAGGCGACGGGCTTCCAGCCCTGCGCGGGGCCGGTGAAGCGGTTCCAGGTGCCCGAGGTGCCCTTGGCCGCGCAGGTCCCGTCACCGGCGGTGAGGTAGTGCCGCAGGAAGGGGTGCAGGGCGAGGAAGGAGCCGTCGCCGCACCCGGTGGGAACGTCCGCCGTCGTACCGCCGTTCGTGTCGGGCAGCGTCGTCCAGTCGTCCTGTCCCACGGTGTGCGCCTCGACGATGACGTGGTCGTAGCCGGGTTCGGTGTCGTAGCTGAGCTGGAAGCCGAGGGAGGGCTTGTCCGCCGCGCCCGCCCCCGTGAGGTCGACGGTGCGCGAGAGCCGCATCCAGGCGCTGTCCTGGTGCTTGGCGGCGGCCATCCAGTCGCCCGCGTAGGGCTCGAAGGCGGTGCGCACTCCGGGGTAGTCGCCCGCGGCGGCGCTGCGGAACTGCGGGAACTCGCCGGGCTTCAGGATGTCGGAGGTGGGGATGAACGCGCCTGCGGAGTCGAGCGGGTTGCCGGGGGCGTCGGCGAGGTAGACCTTGGTGCCCGCGAGCCGCCCGGTGCCGGCGAAGCGCTGGGGGTGCGGCTGCGAGGAACGGCTGTAGGCGCCCAGGTAGTACTGGCCGAAGTCGCTCGTGTCGGCCGGGCCGATCTGTGCGGTGCCGCCCATCTGCTGCCCCGCGGCGATGAGTTTTCCGCCCTCGTTGATGAAGTCCCGTACGGCGAGCAGGGTGTCGCCCCCTGGCCGGTTGGCGGTGCCGGAGTACCACAGGGCCGTCCTGAAGTGGCGCAGTACGCCCAGCGGATGGGGCGCGCCCTGCTTGGCGACGTCCCAGACGACGGCCTTGTGCCCGGTGGCGGCGACCGCCTGGGTGTAGGTGGCGAGCTGCCGGGCCGGGCCGGTGCCGCCCTCGTCGGCGATGACCAGGGTGTCGGCGGCGGGACGGTGCCACACGGTGTAGGTGAAGGAGTCGCTCCTGGTGGCCCTGCCTTCGGCGCCGCGTCCGCTGAACCAGACCTCCACCTTGGATCCGGAGCGCGCGCCGTGGACCGAGGCGCGGTACTGGTCGAAGAAGAGGTTGTCCTTGCCTCCGTAACGCTTGCCGCCCTTCCACGGCTTCAGGGGCGCGGACTGCGGACGGCCGCCGTCGATACGGTAGTTGAGGCGCTTGTCGCGGACGCTCTTGCGCGCGGTGACGGCCACGGGCTGGTCGGCGCCGTTGGCGAAGGAGTCCTTGAAGACGTCGGGGGTGAAGTCCGGGGCGTTCAGGCCGACGGAGGACGAGGGCCGGTCGGCGTGCGACGCGGTCTCGGCGACGGAGAGGGCGAAGGGGATGTTCTTGGTGAACTCCGCCTGGATCAGCTTCTCGTCGTCGGGGAAGCTGAATCCGGATGGGCAGTCGGCCGGGTTCCAGCGTCCGGTGGTGTCCGCCCGGGAGGCGGTCTGGCAGGTCGACATCTCCGGGGTGAACATCAACGTGCCGTTGACGTTCTCCGCGTGGCCGTCGGCCTCGCCGTTCGTCGTGTACAGCTCGGACGAGAGCTGCGGGTGGTAGCCCGGGATCGCGGACTTCTGCGGGGTCCCGGCGAGCGCCTTGGCGAGAACGTCGTCCGGGGTGGGGGTGGCGACCTGCCAGCCGACGCCGTAGAGCAACAGTTCGGCGGCGGAGTGGTAGTTGATGGCGTACGTGAAGTGGACGCGCTTCTCGAAGGCGTCGAGGGCACGGGTCTCCGGCTCGGAGGCGGGGCCCTTGCCGCGGTAGGTCTCGGAGGCCGGGTCGGGGGACGAACCCTCGTTGTCGTAGCCCCACTTGTAGGGGAAGTTGCGGTTGAGGTCGACGCCGTCACCGGGACCGATCTTCCCGTCGCCCTTGTTGTCGCGCAGGTTCTTGCGCCAGAGCCGGGTGCTCGGGCTCTGGAACGTGTAGTCGTAGCCGTCCGGGTTGGCGGAGAGCACGAACCACAGCTCGGTGCGGTCCACGAGCCGGGTGATCCGGTCGTCCTTGCCGTAGTTGCCGATGTAGTAGTGCATCAGCCGCCGGGTCATCTCCGGGGTGATCCACTCACGGGCGTGCTGGTTGGACAGGTAGAGCACGGACGGCTTCGACCCGTCGCGCGTGGTCTCCGCGTGCTTCGAGACCTTGACGGCGAGGATGTCCTTGCCCTTGACGGTCTTGCCGATGCTGACGACCTTGGTCAGACCGGGGTGTTCCCGGCCCGTGTTGACCATCTCGTCCATCAGCCCGCCCTTGGGGCCGTACCGCCGGAAGACCCCGTCGCCCTGGGCCTTCAGCCGCTCCTGGGTGCGCTTCGGCACCCGGTGCTCGGTCAGGTCCACGCCCTGTCGGCGCAGGGACTCGGCCTGTTGTCGGGTGAGGACGAGCTCGACCGGCCGGGTGCCGTCACCGGCCGGGTGCTCGCCCAGTTCGTGTGCGTCGAGGCCCGCCCTGAGCAGCAGCGGCATCTGCGCCCGGGTCACCTTGGCGTGCCATACGGTCAGTGCGTCGGCGCTCGCCGCGGTGTCCGGGTGCGGCTGCGCCTGTGCGAAGGGCGCCGCCGTCAGACCTGCGGCCAGCAGCGAGGCTGTTGCGAGGAACGTACGCGTCTTGCGTCTCATGAACCCCCCAAGCTGTGGTGTGCCACGTCAATGCCGCACGCCAGGCTTGCGAGCCCCCATGATCATGTCAATAGCGCCTCATGCGCCCCGGCGCGACGACGGCATGACGGCGGCATGACGACGCCCCCGGCGTCCGGTGAACGCCGGGGGCGGGAAAAGCCGTTCGAAGGGGTCAGCCGACCATGCCCTTGACCATGCCGTCGACCATATCGTCGGGCAGGTCGGCGAGGTCGGACAGATTCGACTCGGTGCCCGGGATGCCCAGATCCTGGGCCCGCTTGTCGGCCATGGCGAGCAGGCGCCGGATCCGGCCGGCGACGGCGTCCTTGGTCAGCGGCGGGTCGGCGAGGGCGCCGAGCTCCTCGAGCGAGGCCTGCTTGTGCTCCATGCGCAGCCGCCCGGCCGCGGCGAGGTGCTCGGGCACCTCCTCGCCGAGGATCTCCAGGGCCCGCTGCACCCGGGCGCCGGCCGCGACGGCGGCACG
The DNA here is from genome assembly GCF_059089585.1 of Streptomyces sp. SX-6. Lineage (NCBI taxonomy): Bacteria > Bacillati > Actinomycetota > Actinomycetes > Kitasatosporales > Streptomycetaceae > Streptomyces > Streptomyces sp. SX-6. The sequence continues at coordinate 21,805 of NZ_JBTHHU010000030.1, forward strand.
GGCGGAGCGGCGCAGATTGGCGTCGTCGAAGTTGGCGAGGCGGTTGGCGGTGGCCCGGACCTCGCGGCGCATCCGCCGCTCCTCCCAGGCCAGCACGGACTCGTGGGCCCCGAGCCGGGTCAGCAGCGCGCCGATCGCGTCGCCGTCGCGGACGACGACCCGGTCCACGCCGCGCACCTCTCTGGCCTTGGCCGCGATCTGCAGCCGCCGGGCCGCGCCGACCAGGGCGAGCGCCGCCTCCGGGCCCGGGCAGGTGACCTCGAGGGAGGAGGAGCGGCCGGGCTCGGTGAGCGAGCCGTGGGCGAGGAACGCGCCCCGCCAGGCGGCCTCGGCATCGCACGTGGCACCCGAGACCACCTGGGGAGGCAGTCCGCGGATCGGCCGGCCGCGGCCGTCGACCAGACCGGTCTGCCGGGCCAGCTGGTCACCGCCCGCCACCACCCGCACCACGTACCGGCTGCCGCGGCGCAGCCCGCCGGGGGCCATCACCACCAGGTCGGAAGCGTGTCCGAAGATCTCCAGGATGTCCTTGCGCAGCCGCCGGGCCGCGATACCGGTGTCCAGCTCCGCCTCGATCACGATGCGCCCGCTGACGAGGTGCAGCCCGCCCGCGAACCGCAGGATCGCCGAGACCTCCGCCTTGCGGCAGCAGGTACGGGTGACGGGGAGCCGGGAGATTTCGTCCTTCACCGCTGCCGTCATCGCCATGGGCCGATCCTTCCATGCATCCGAAAAATACGGTCGTACGCGGCGGCCAACAGCTCCGGATCGTGCTTCGCGGAACTCCCCTGCGCGGCGACCGGCGCCAGCTCGACCGTGCCGCCGAGACGCTCGGCGGCCTCGCGCAGGCTTGCGCGGTCGGGCACGGCGGCCTCGTCGGCCAGCACCACGTCCAGGGCGAGTTTAGGGGCGTGTCGGGCCAAAACCTCCAAATGACGCTGCGGGGAGAAGCCATCGGTTTCGCCGGGTTGCGGCGCGAGGTTGAGCGAGAGGACCCGCCGGGCCTTCGTGACCTGCAGGGCGTCGAGCAGTTCGGGCACCAGCAGATGCGGGATGACCGAGGAGAACCAGGACCCCGGACCGAGCACCACCCAGTCCGCGTCCAGGACGGCCTCGACGGCTTCGGGCACCGCGGGCGGGTCCTCGGGGACGACGTGCACGGACTGCACCTCGCCCCGGGTGAGCGCCACGGTGGCCTGTCCGCGGACCGTGCTGATGGCGTCGGGCTCGGCCGGGTCGTGGCCCCGGACGAGCGCCTGGAGCTCCAGCGGAACGGCGGACATGGGCAGCACCCGGCCGTGGGCGCCGAGCAGCTTGCCCACCAGGTCGAGGGCCTGCACATGGTCGCCCAGCTGCTCCCAGAGCGCGACGATCAGCAGATTGCCCACGGCGTGGCCGTGCATCTCGCCCTCGCTGGTGAAGCGGTGCTGGATGACGCGGGCCCAGGTCTGGCCCCAGTCGTCGTCGCCGCACAGGGCCGCGAGCGCCTTGCGCAGATCGCCGGGCGGCAGCACACCGAGCTCGTCACGGAGCCGGCCGCTGGAACCGCCGTCGTCGGCGACGGTGACGACGGCGGTCAGGTCGCCGGTGATACGGCGCAGCGCGGCGAGCGAGGCCGACAGCCCATGGCCGCCGCCGAGGGCGACGACCTTGGGCTGTGCGCCGGAGCGTCCCCGGCCGGCGCCGCGGCCGGGGACCCGGACGCGGCGCAGCCGGAAGGAGCGGCGGGTCACTCGCGCCCCATGTCGCGGTGGACCACGACGGTCTCGACGCCCTCGGAGACGAGGCGGTGGGCGAGCTTCTCGGACATCGCGACCGAGCGGTGCTTGCCGCCGGTGCAGCCGACGGCGATGGTCACATAGCGCTTGCCCTCGCGCCGGTAGCCCGCGGCGATCAGCTGGAGCAGCTCGGTGTAGCGGTCGAGGAACTCCTTGGCACCGGGCTGGTTGAAGACATAGCCCGAGACCTCCTCGTTGAGCCCGGTGAAGGGCCGCAGCTCCGGGACCCAGTGCGGGTTCGGCAGGAAGCGGCAGTCGACCACGAGGTCGGCGTCGACCGGAAGACCGTACTTGTAGCCGAAGGACATGACGGTGGCCCGCAGCTCCGGCTCCTCCTCGCCCGCGAACTGGGCGTCCATCTTGGCGCGCAGCTCATGGACGTTGAGGCTGGAGGTGTCGATGACGAGGTCGGCGTCGCCGCGCAGCTCGCGCAGCAGGTCGCGCTCGGCCGCGATGCCGTCGACGATGCGCCCGGCGCCCTGCAGCGGGTGCGGGCGGCGCACCGACTCGAAGCGCCGGACCAGCGCCTCGTCGGACGCCTCCAGGAAGATCACGCGCCGCTTGACCTTTTTGGAGGCCAGGTCGGCGAGGGACTCGCGGAGGTTGTCGAAGAAGCGCCGGCCGCGGACGTCCACCACCACGGCGATACGGGCCACGTTGCCCTGGGAGCGGGCGCCGAGGTCCACCATGGTGGGGATGAGGGCGGGCGGCAGGTTGTCCACGACGAACCAGCCGAGGTCCTCCAGGCACTTGGCGGCGGTGCTGCGGCCCGCTCCCGACATACCGGAGATGATCACCAGCTCGGGGATGGCGACCGCCTCGCCCGTCGTATCCGTGGTGCCCGTACTCACCGCTGCTCCGTCCCGATGATTCGCGTTCATGGCGTCCTGCATGTGATCTCCCCCGTTCTGCCGACGGCACCGCGGGTGCGGGGCCGTCCTCCTGTCGTGTGCTGCTGCCGGGCGGAGGGCCGGCTGGTCATGGCCGTCACCCCTCCGTCTCTTCCATGATCTCGCCCGTCGCGGTGTTCACGGCCGGCGCGGGCGGGGCCGTACGGGCGAGTGTCGCAAGAACCGTCTCGGCGGTCTTGCGGCCGATGCCCGGGACCTCGCAGATCTGCTCGACGGTCGCGGCCCTCAGCCGCCTGACCGAGCCGAAGTGCTTGAGCAGCGCCTGCTTGCGGGTCTCGCCGAGGCCGGCGACCGCGTCCAGCGGGCCCGCCTTGAGCGCCTTGGCGCGCTTGCCGCGCTGGTAGGTGATGGCGAAACGGTGCGCCTCGTCGCGGACGCGCTGGAGGAGATAGAGGCCCTCGCTGGTGCGCGGGAGGATGACCGGGTCGTCCTCGCCGGGGAGCCAGACCTCCTCGAGCCGCTTGGCGAGCCCGCACACGGCGACGTCCTCGATGCCGAGCTCGTCCATCGCCTTGCGGGCGGCCTCGACCTGAGGGCGGCCGCCGTCGACCACGACGAGCTGCGGCGGGTAGGCGAACCGCTTGGGGCGGCCGTTCTCCTCGCGCGCCTCTTCGTCCACATCCCACTCGCCCGTTTTCTGCTTCTCCTGCACATAGCGGCGGAAGCGGCGGCCGACGACCTCGTGCATGGAGCGGACGTCGTCCTGCCCCTCGAAGCTCTTGATCTGGAAGCGGCGGTACTCGCTCTTGCGGGCGAGGCCGTCCTCGAAGACGACCATGGACGCGACCACGTCCTGGCCCTGGAGGTGGGAGATGTCGAAGCACTCGATGCGCAGCGGCGCCGAGTCCAGCTCGAGGGCCTCGGCGATCTCCTCGAGGGCGCGCGAGCGGGTGGTCAGGTCGGAGGCCCGCTTGGTCTTGTGCAGGGCCAGCGCCTGCTGGGCGTTGCGCTGGACCGTGGCCATCAGGTCCTTCTTGTCGCCGCGCTGCGGAATGCGCAGGTCGACCCGGGAGCCGCGTCGCTCGGCGAGCCAGGCCGTGACGGGGCCGGCCGGCTCGGGCAGGGCGGGCACGAGGACCTCCTTGGGGACCGCGTCGCCCGTCTCCTCGCCGTAGAGCTGCTGGAGGGCGTGCTCGACCAGGCCCGCGGTGTCGACGGCCTCGACCTTGTCCGTCACCCAGCCGCGCTGGCCACGCACCCGGCCGCCGCGGACGTGGAAGATCTGCACGGCTGCCTCGAGTTCGTCCTCGGCGACCGCGATCAGGTCGGCGTCGGTGGCATCGGCGAGGACGACCGCGTTCTTCTCCATGGCGCGCCTGAGCGCTTCTATGTCGTCCCGCAGCCGGGCCGCCTTCTCGTACTCCATCTCCTCGGCGGCATCGTGCATCTGCTGTTCCAAACGGCGGATGTACGTGCCGGTACGGCCGGCCATGAAGTCGCAGAATTCCTCGGCCAGTTCGCGGTGTTCCCCGGGGCTGACGCGGCCGACGCAGGGCGCGGAGCACTTGCCGATGTAGCCGAGCAGGCAGGGGCGGCCGATCTGGTGGGAGCGCTTGAACACCCCTGCGGAGCAGGTGCGTACGGGAAAGACGCGCAGCATCAGGTCGACGGTCTCGCGGATCGCCCAGGCGTGGCCGTACGGGCCGAAGTAGCGCACGCCCTTCTTCTTGGCGCCGCGCATCACCTGGACCCGGGGGAACTCCTCGCCCAGAGTGACGGCGAGGTACGGGTAGCTCTTGTCGTCGCGGTACTTCACGTTGAACCGCGGGTCGAACTCCTTGATCCAGGAGTACTCGAGCTGGAGCGCCTCGACCTCGGTGGAGACGACGGTCCACTCGACGGACGCGGCCGTGGTGACCATGGTGCGGGTGCGCGGGTGCAGGCCGGCGAGGTCCTGGAAGTACGAGGAGAGCCGCTGGCGCAGGCTCTTCGCCTTCCCGACGTAGATCACGCGGCCGTGCTCGTCGCGGAACTTGTAGACCCCCGGCGAGTCGGGGATCTGTCCCGGCTTGGGTCGGTAGCTGCTGGGGTCTGCCATGCCCCCAACCCTACTTGCGGGCACTGACAACTCCATCGTCCAGGAGCCGGTCACGTCTCCGGCCCCGGCGGCGAGGACGCTGCCGGGGCCGGAGCACGGAGGCGGTGCGGGGTGGGGGGTTGTCCGGTGCCGTCGGGTCAGCGGCGCCGGAGCCTGCGCACCGCCACGGCGGAGAGGCCGAGGACGGCCAGGGCGGATGCCCCGGCCACCGTGGTGACGGCCGTGGAGGACGTACCGGAGCCGTGCCCGGAGGCCGCCATGGTCACGTCCTCTTGTGCCGACTGGCCGTAGCCTCCGGCGAGGCCCTTCTTCGCGTAGGCGGAGCCGGGCAGCTTGTCGCCGTAGGCCTTGGCGACCCGGGCCCGGTAGGCCTCGACGGTGGTGCCCTTGGCGCCGACCGCCCGCTCTGCGTCCGCGCCGAGCGGCAGGACGCGGTCGCCGCGCTGCACGAACCAGGCGTTGATCTGGGGCTCCTGGAAGACGGTGCCGCCGCCGAGCTTCTTCGCGCCCTCGGCCGTGTAGCGCGTCTCGTCGTCGCCGGTCGCGATGTTGACGACCTTCCAGACGCCGCCGGTGCGGGCGGTCCACACCGATGCCTTCTGCCCGTCGGGCGAGACGGCCTTGGTGGCGAAGAAGTCGAGCGTGGCGATGGGGGCGTCCTTCTTGCCCGCCATGAAGTCGGCGGACAGGGAATACACGGGCACGGTGGCGCCGTCGACCTTCGGCCGTCCGGCCTCGGGGGCGAGGGCGTGGTCGCGCTGGAAGAAGCGGGACAGGGTGTCCACCGTCGAGGGTGCGGCAGCCGCGTCGTGCGCGGCGGCGACACCCGGGGCAGGTGGTGCGGGGACGGCCGGCGGGGCCGCGTGGGCGAGCGGTGCGATGCCGAACAGCCCTGCGGTGAGGGCGCCGACGGCCATGGCGTTCCTACGGGCGACTGCGTTCTTGCGGGAGATGGGCCGGTCGGTCATGACGTCACCCTCCGATCCCGTAGAGCGAGTGCGTCCACGCGAACCGGTTGTTGTCCACGTACCAGCCGTGGTCGGCCCAGTTGTAGCGGTTGCTGGACGGCCACGGGTCGCCCCAGTACACCCAGTTCTTGGAGGTGTCGTAGCCGTAGATGACGTGCATGTGGCCGCCGCCGTTCTTCCAGCCGATGCGGGTCTCGATCGGCCGGTTGGCGTTGATCTCCTTCTGGACGGTCGGGTAGCGCAGCCATCCGTCCACGTACGAGCCGGAGTTGATGCCGGCCCAGTCGAGGGCGTTCTGCACATTGCCGAGCGTGGCCTGGTTGTTGGGGCACTCGGTGCCCTGCCGGCGGTTGAAGGCCGCGTTGCAGAACTGGTTCTGGCTGTAACTGCGCCCGAAGTACGTGGCGATGGTGTTGCCGGAGCCCGCCCAGCACCAGTTGGTCTTCTGCTGGGCCTGCATGGTGATGTTGAGCCGGCGGGCGGAGTTCACATCCGCCCGGTCGCCGGTCGCCGCGGTGGCGGTGGCTGCGGGAACCGTGAGCAGCGCGGCGGCCGCGAGGGCCGTCACCGACAGGCGTCTGCTGCGTCTGCCGCGTATTCGAGACTTTTCCGGTCGTGCCAAGGCACGGGGCATGAGTTTCTCCCGTGGCGGTGGGGGGTTGAACAGAGCGGCGCATCCGGATGCGTTTGGAGGAGCATCGGGTGTTGTCGGAGGCTGGTCAACCGGCTTCAATGCGAGGTGGGACAGCGGTGTGAACGAAAACAGCCGGATGTGAACGGCCTGCGGGCGTCCAGGAGGAATGGAACACTCCAAATGGCCGGAATCGCATGCACCACGCGTGAAAATTCACAGGAGGCGTGAACGGAATGGCACTGACGCGCACCCAGGCAGCCGAGGCCGAGCTGGCGCAGGTACTGCGTACCGGGCCGTTCCACGTGGCACTGCGCACGGCACTGACCGCGCGCGGGCTCGCACTGCACCGGGTGCAGCACCGGCTCGCGCAGCGCGGCGTCAACGTCGGCGTGACGAGCCTGAGTTACTGGCAGCAGGGCGCACGCCGCCCCAAACGCCCCGAATCGCTCCGTGCCGTGCGGATGCTGGAGGACATCCTCGGCCTGCCCCCGCGCGCCCTGATCCGGCTGCTGGAACCGCAGCACCGCCAGGAGCCGGAGCGGCCCGCCGCGCGCTCGTTACGCTCGCTGGTCGAGGAGGCGCATGCCGCGCACGCCGTGGGGCGCCTGCTCGCCGAGCTGGAGTGCCCGGCCGACGGCGGACTGCACACGGTCTGCCATCTGGAGCGCGTCCTCATAGGCGCCAACCGCGAGCTGCGCGAACGCACTTCGCATCATGTGGTCCGGGCGCACCGCGACGGGGTGGACCGGTATGTGGCGATCCATCACGGGGACACCGGCTGCGATCCGGCGCGGATGACCGTACGGGCCACCGAGAACTGCCGCGTGGGGCGCGTGCGCCGGCACGGGCCGTCCGGGGTGCTCGTCGTCGAGCTGCTCTTCGACACGCGCCTGAGCGCGGGCGAGACGTATGTGTTCGGCTACGGCTTCGACGACGGGACGGGCGGGCCGAGCAGTGAGTACGTCCGCGGGTTCAGCTTCGCGGGCGGGCAGTACGTCCTCGAGGTCCGCTTCGACTCCGCCGCGCTGCCGGTGCGTTGCCGCCGCTTCGTCCAGGCGTCGGCGGGCGCGCCGCGCAGCGGGCAGCAGGAGCTGACGCTGGCGGGGCGGCATCGCGGGGTGCATCTGGTGGAGCAGTCGGTGCGTCCGGGGATCCTGGGGATCGGCTGGGACTGGTCGTAGCGCTACGCTCACGCTCACGCTCCCGCGACGAGCTTGCCGTCATTCACCTTGACCGGCACGGAGGGCAGCGGGGCGCCGGCCGGTCCCTGGAGCACCTTGCCGGTGCGGGCGTCGAAGCGGCTGCCGTGGCAGGGGCAGCTGATCTGCCCGTCCTCGACCTTGTCGACGACGCAGCCCGCGTGGGTGCACACGGCGCTGTACGCCTTGAACTCCCCCTTGGCGGGCTGCGCGACCACCAGTCGCTGCTCGCGGTAGAGCTTGGCCCCGCCGACGGGGACGTCGCCCGCCGGCCCGAGGTCCACCGGCGCCGTGGGCACGGCCGACGCCTTGTCCTTCCCGCCCGAGCAGGCGGTGCCGCACAGCCCCGCGGCCCCGGCCCCGGCCAGCGCGGCCCCGCGCAGCACGGTACGGCGGGAGGCGGGGGGCTGCTGGCTGGTCATGGGGGGCTCCAACGGGTACGGGTGCGGGTGTGGCTGCGGTGACCCGCCGACGATACCGGCCGGGTGCGGGCCGGGGTGTGGGTGCCCCGGTCCCGCCCTTTCACCGTTTCCCGGGGCTCCGCCCCCGGACCCCGTTTCGGGGGCAAGCCCCCGGACCCCCGAAACCGCGCTCCGCGCGGTTGTCCTCAAGCGCCGGACGGGCTGAAATATCCAGCCCGTCCGGCGTTTGAGGACGAGCGGCGAAGCCGCGACAAGCGGGGTCTGGGGCGCAGCCCCAGGGCACCGGGCCCGGGGCACCCTCCCCCAGGCCTCAGGCCCGACGCGCCCGCGCCGTCGTCGCCGCCTTCTTCTTCGCCGGAGCCTTCCGCTTCCGCGCCGCAGGCACCGGCACCGCCGCAGCACCGAGCATTTCCCGCAGGAACCGCCCCGTATGACTCTCCGGCACCGCCGCGACCTCCTCCGGCGTGCCCTCGGCCACCACCAGACCGCCGCCGTTGCCGCCCTCCGGGCCCATGTCGACGACCCAGTCGGCAGTCTTGATCACATCGAGGTTGTGCTCGATGACGATCACACTGTTGCCCTTGTCGACCAGACCGGACAGCACCGAGATCAGCTTGTTGATGTCCTCGAAGTGCAGCCCGGTGGTGGGCTCGTCGAGCACGTACACCGTGCGCCCGGTCGACCGCTTCTGCAGCTCGCTCGCGAGCTTCACGCGCTGTGCCTCGCCGCCGGACAGCGTGGGCGCGGACTGCCCGAGCCGCACGTACCCGAGCCCCACCTCGTGGAGCGTGCGCAGGTGGCGGGCGATCGTCGGCACGGCCTCGAAGAAGTCGAGCGCCTCCTCGATCGGCATGTCCAGCACCTCGGCGATGGACTTGCCCTTGTAGTGCACTTCCAGCGTCTCGCGGTTGTAGCGCGCACCGTGGCAGACCTCGCACGGCACGTACACATCCGGCAGGAAGTTCATCTCGATCTTGATCGTGCCGTCGCCGGAGCAGTTCTCGCACCGCCCGCCCTTGACGTTGAAGGAGAAGCGGCCGGGCAGGTAGCCGCGGACCTTCGCCTCCATCGTCTCCGCGAAGAGCTTGCGGACGTGGTCGAAGACACCGGTGTACGTGGCCGGGTTGGAGCGCGGCGTACGGCCGATCGGCGACTGGTCGACGTGGACGACCTTGTCGACGAGGTCGTCGCCGTCCACCCGCGTGTGCCGCCCGGGCACGGCGCGCGCACCGTTCAGCTCCCGGGCCAGGTGCGTGTAGAGGATGTCGTTGACCAGGGTCGACTTGCCCGAGCCGGAGACACCCGTCACCGCCGTGAGCACGCCCAGGGGGAAAGCGACGTCGATGTCGCGCAGGTTGTTCTCCCGCGCGCCGCGCACCGTCAGCTTCCGCTTGGGGTCCACGGGCCGGCGGACCTCCGGGGTGGCGATGGCCCGCTTGCCGGACAGGTACTGCCCGGTCATCGAGGCCTCGGTGGCCAGCAGTTCGGCGAGCGGACCGCTGTGCACGACCTTGCCGCCGTGCTCACCCGCACCCGGACCGATGTCGACGACCCAGTCGGCGACCTTGATCGTGTCCTCGTCGTGCTCGACGACGATCAGCGTGTTGCCCATGTCCCGCAGGCGCACCAGCGTCTCGATGAGGCGGTGGTTGTCGCGCTGGTGCAGGCCGATGGAGGGCTCGTCCAGCACGTACAGCACGCCCACCAGGCCGGAGCCGATCTGCGTGGCGAGCCGGATGCGCTGGGCCTCGCCGCCGGACAGCGTGCCGGCGGCGCGGTTGAGCGAGAGGTAGTCGAGGCCGACGTCGACGAGGAACTTCAGCCGCTCGTTGACCTCCTTGAGCACCCGCTCGGCGATCTTCTTCTCCCGGCCGGTCAGCGTCATGCCGCGCAGGAAGTCGGCGCACTCGCTGATCGACATCGCGGAGACCTCGGCGATGGAGCGTCCCTGCACGGTGACGGCGAGCACGATCGGCTTGAGCCGGGTGCCCTCACAGGTGGGACAGTGCACCTCGCGCATGTAGCCCTCGAAGCGCTCGCGGCTGGAGTCGCTCTCCGCCTCGGAGTGGCGCCGCTTGACGAAGGGCACCGCGCCCTCGAAGGCCGTGGTGTACGCGCGCTCCCGCCCGTAACGGTTGCGGTAGCGCACCTCGATCTGCGTCTTGTGGCCGTTGAGCAGGGCCTTCTTGGCGCGCTGCGGCAGCCCCGCCCAGGGGATGTCCGTACGGAAGCCGAGCTCGCCGGCGAGCGCACTGACCAGGCGGTTGAAGTAGTCCTTGGTGTGGCCGTGCGACCAGGGGCTGATGGCGCCCTCGTCCAGGGACTTGTCCGGGTCGGGGACGATCAGCTCGGGGTCGACCTCCATGCGGGTGCCGATGCCGGTGCAGTCCGGGCAGGCGCCGAAGGGCGAGTTGAAGGAGAAGGAGCGCGGCTCCAGCTCCTCGAAGGACAGGTCGTCGTACGGGCAGTAGAGGTGCTCGGAGTACATCCGCTCACGCTCGGGGTCGTCCTCGGGGAGGTCGACGAAGTCGAGGATGACCATGCCGCCGGACAGGCCCAGCGCGGTCTCGACCGAGTCGGTCAGCCGGCGCTTGGCGCTGTTCTTGACGGTGAGGCGGTCGACGACCACCTCGATGGTGTGCTTCTCCTGCTTCTTGAGCTTGGGCGGCTCGGTGAGCTGGATCGTCTGCCCGTCGACGCGGGCCCGGCTGTAGCCCTTGGTCTGCAGGTCGGAGAAGAGGTCGACGAACTCGCCCTTGCGCTCGCGCACCAGCGGGGAGAGCACCTGGAAGCGGCTGCCCTCCGGCAGCTCGAGCACCTTGTCGACGATCGCCTGCGGCGACTGGCGCGAGATCGGGCGGGCGCACTCGGGACAGTGCGGCTTGCCGATGCGGGCGAACAGCAGGCGGAGGTAGTCGTAGACCTCGGTGATCGTGCCGACCGTCGAGCGCGGGTTGCGCGAGGTCGACTTCTGGTCGATGGAGACGGCAGGCGAGAGGCCCTCGATGAAGTCCACATCGGGCTTGTCCATCTGGCCCAGGAACTGCCGTGCGTAGGAGGAGAGCGACTCGACGTAACGGCGCTGCCCCTCGGCGAAGATCGTGTCGAACGCGAGGGACGACTTGCCCGAGCCGGAGAGTCCCGTGAAGACGATCAGGGAGTCGCGGGGAAGGTCGAGCGAGACGTTCTTGAGGTTGTGCTCACGCGCGCCACGGACGATGAGACGGTCTGCCACGCCGGTCGGCACCTTTCTTGAGAGGTGTGGGGGTAGCTCCTGCTCCGTCTGGCGGAGCACTGCCCCCGAACCGGCCAAGGGTACGAGGGCGCCACGGCCATGTCTTAAGGATGCCGCACTCCGAGCCTATAGCACGTACATTCGATTTAGTGCCGGATCCGGATTCCTTCACCTGAACGAGTGGCGCGGCTAGGGTGCGGCCATGATTGATCACGAGCACGATCTGGCCCTGCTCGAGGAGGCGACCGGACGGCTGCTGGCCGCGGTGGCCGGTCTGTCGGACGCCGCCCTCGCCGAGCCGTCCCGGCTCCCCGGCTGGACCCGCGGCCATGTCCTCGCCCACCTCTCCCGCAACGCCGACGCCCTGGTCAACGTCCTCGCCGGGCGGCCCATGTACGCGAGCGGCGAGCAACGCGACACGGACATCGAGGAGGACGCCCCCCGCCCGCTCGCCGTGCAGCTCGACGACCTGCGCGAGAGCGCGCGCCTCTTCGCCGGGGCGGCCGGGGAGCCCGCCGACTGGTCGCGTACGGTCATGCTCCGCAACGGTGTCACCGACAGCGCGGCCCGCGTCCCGTTCCGGCGGCTCGTCGAGATCGAGCTGCACCACGTGGACCTGGGCATCGGCTACGAGCTCGAGGACCTTTCCGCGGAATTCACCGGCCGGGAGACCGAATTCCTCGCCCAGCGGTTCTCCGGGCACCCGGACGTGCCGGCGCTGCTGCTGACGGCACCGGACGGACGCCAGTGGCACTCCGGCCGCGACGAGACCCCCCGGACCCGTATCTCGGGGTCCCCGGCCGACCTGGTGGGCTGGCTCGCCGGCCGCCGCGACGGCTCGGCCCTCGACTCCGGCGGGGCTCCGCTGCCCGCCCTCCCGCCCCTGTAGAGACCGTCCACCAGGCGAACTAGGCTGAATTCATGGCATACACCGGAATGGTGGAGGTCGGCGGCCCCGCCGACGTCCACGAGCTGCCCGACCTGATGATCTCGAAGCTGGCGGTCGGCCCGATGAACAACAACGCCTATCTGCTGCGCTGCCGCGCGACGGACGAGCAACTGCTGATCGACGCCGCCGCCGACCCGAAGGCCCTGATCGGCTTCATCGGCGACAGCGGGATCGCCTCCGTCGTCACCACGCACCGCCACGGCGACCACTGGCAGGCGCTGCGCGAGGTGGTGGACGCCACCGGCGCCCGTACGTACGCGGGCCGCTACGACGCCGAGGGCATCCCCGTGCCGACCGACGTGCCCGTCGAGGACGGCGACACCATCCGCGTCGGCCGCGTCGAGCTCACGGCCCGCCACCTGGTCGGTCACACCCCGGGCAGCATCGCCCTGGTCTACGACGACCCGCACGGCCACCCGCACCTGTTCACCGGCGACTGCCTCTTCCCCGGGGGCGTCGGCAACACCCACAACGATCCGAAGGCGTTCGCCAGCCTGATCAACGACGTGGAGACCAAGCTCTTCGCGCGGCTCCCCGACGAGACCTGGGTCTACCCCGGCCACGGCAACGACACCACGCTGGGCGCCGAGCGCCCCCACCTCGCCGAGTGGCGCGAACGCGGCTGGTAGGACCTGTAGGACCTGATACGCGCACGGGCCGCCTCCTCGGCAAGGGGAGCGGCCCGGCTGTCGTTCAGGGTGAAGTCGCGTACCGCGTACCGACGTTGCCCGCGTGCCATTCGTGGTTGCCGGTCATCCAGTTGTGCAGTCCGGTGACGAAGCGGGCGGTGAGGGGGTTGGTGGCGGCGAGGGCGGCGGCGTGTTCCTCGAAGAGGTGGACGATGTCGTTGTGGACCTCGATCGCCTTCTGGAAGGCGTCTTCGATGGAGCACTCCTCCTCGGCAGCGATCACGGTGGGCAGGCTGTAGTGGAAGCGCTCACTGGCCTGCTCCTTGCGCAGTGAGTAAAGGTCGTTGCAGATGGTCGACGCGTTCGACGACAAGGCGACGGCACGCTGCACGGCCGGCTCCGCGAAGAGAGCGGCAGGCAGTTCGTAGCCGCCGATGGAGTCGGTCAGGGTCAGGCAGGGGCGGAAACTGTTGAACTGCCGCTGCGCCAGGTACTCCCACACCGCGGGCGTACGGCGCTGGCTGATGCAGTCGCCCTCGGCACCGTAGCCGAGGTAGAGGTTGGCGATGTCGTGCCGGAACCGGTGCGCCTGCGCCGGCGTGGCCAGGGCACAGAAGTAGTCCATGGCCGAGCGCATCGAGCGCAGGGCCGGGTGCGCATCGATCCCGGCCCGCCACTCGGCTTCGTAGCGGGGGATGTTGTGGGCGGGGTCGATCGCGGACTGGGCGACGAGCAGTGCCGCGCCGCGTCGGTCCGCGCTGCCGCCGTACTCGGCTTCGCAGAAGTAGTCGTCGACGGCGTTCTCGGCGATCAGGGGGCGGGCGGCGGCCATGAGGTGGTCGATGCCCGGCGCGTCGGGGTGGCACAGGACCACCGACCGCCCCGCGTCGAAGGCGACGAGCGCGTCCCTCAGCTCGGCCTCCGGGTAGAGCTCGACCTCGTTCTCCGCCCACTCCACGAGCCGGGCGTTGACCTCATCGGCCAGCGCACGGTCGTCCCGCACGGCGGGAGGACAGTACAGGCCCTCGATCCGCGGCGACGACGACGGTTGAGCAACCGGCACCTCGGCCGCGGTGGCGAAGCGCAGGGAGTCCGTTCCAATGCCAGTCGGCCCGGACAGCAGTCGCGTCAGGAAAGGGGGGAAGTCGGCGGTGGTGGGTGCGTCGCTCGTGCCAGGGATTGCTGCCATCATCCGCAACTCCGTCCACGGGGGTTCGACTTGGCGCTGTCCTCGCCGAAGGGGTAGCACGGCCCATGGAACGGCACAAGGCCGCCCCCGGCCGTCCGGAGCCCTGACGTGCATCCCTGCCACAACCCGGACAAACACGTCCACTCTACGGAGTGATGTAGGTACCTATGTTGGCGCGGATGCGATCCCTGTCGTCGATTTACTGACTCACCGAGTCGGATAACCTGGTATATTTCGCAGCTTTTTGGCCGTTCCGAGAAACCATGGGTTCCGTTCACGGAGGGCGTCGGCGGCCCCTGAACACGGCATCTGCGCGCTGCGGACGGTGGCGAAAACGCGATATGCACGTTTCATCACCCTCGACCAACTTCGTTATGCACTGATTCACTTGTTGAACAAGGCTCCTGCGGCGGGCCCGGGCCACCCCAGGAGATGCGCCGATGCGCGCCCCCAACGCCCCCAAACGCCGTTGAAGGGAACCCTGATGACAACAGCAGTGACACCGGAGCAACCTGAGCAGAGCGAAGAGAGCGCCGGGCGGGCGCAGTTGAGCCTCGGGGTCGAGGCCGCCCGGAATCTGGCGACCACGACCAAGTCCGTACCGCAGATGCAGGGCATCAGTTCGCGCTGGCTGCAGCGGACGCTGCCCTGGGTGGAGGTCAGCGGTGGTACGTACCGGGTCAACCGGCGCCTGGTGTACGAGGTCGGCGACGGCCGGGTGACCTTCGTCCAGGAAGGGGCCGAGGTCAGGGTCGTGCCGGCGGAGCTGGGTGAACTGCCGCTGCTGCGCGGGTTCGATGATCCCGAAGTGCTGCAGGCGCTCGCCGAAAGGTTCCGGCAGCAGGAGTACGACCCGGGCGAGCTCGTGGTGCGGGCCGGGCAGCCGGCGGACCAGGTCGTCCTGATCGCGCACGGCAAGGTGGAGAAGATCGGCACCGGGAAGTACGGGGACGAGTCGCGGGTCGGGATGGTCGCCGACGGCGGTTTCTTCGGCGGCCAGGCGGTGTCGGAGGAGCCCGGTGCATGGGAGTTCACCGCGCGGACGATGACCGCGTGCACGGTGCTGGTGCTGCCCCGGCACGCGTACGAGGAGGTGGCCGGGCAGAGCGAGCGTCTGCGCGAGCACGTACAGCGCCGCCAGGCCGAAGGGGACCGCCCGCAGAACAGGAGCGGCGAGGCCGATATCGTGCTGGCCGCGGGCCACGCCGGGGAGCCCAGCCTTCCGGGCACGTTCGCCGACTACGAACTCTCGCCGCGCGAATACCAGTTGAGCGTGGCACAGACGGTCCTGAGGGTGCACAGCCGGGTCGCGGACCTCTACAACGACCCGATGAACCAGATCGAGCAGCAGTTGCGGCTGACGATCGAGGCGCTCCGTGAGCGCCAGGAGTCCGAGCTGGTCAACAACCGCGAGTTCGGGCTGCTGCACAACGCCGACCACGGCCAGCGCATCTCCACCCTCGCCGGCCCGCCCACCCCGGACGACTTCGACGAGCTGCTGAGCATGCGGCGCCAGACCAAGGCGTTCTTCGCGCACCCGAAGGCGATCGCCGCTTTCGGCCGTGAGTGCAACAAGCTCGGCATCTACTTCGGCGACGCGGACATCAACGGTCACCGCATTCCCGCCTGGCGCGGTGTGCCGATCTTCCCGCTGGGCAAGCTCCCGGTCTCCGAGCAGGGCACCACCTCGATCCTGGCGATGCGCCTGGGCGAGGACAACCAGGGCGTGGTCGGACTGCGGCAGACCGGCATCCCGGACGAGTACGAGCCGGGCCTCAACGTCCGCTTCATGGGCATCAACGACCGGGCCGTCATCTCCTACCTGGTCAGCGCCTACCACTCGGCAGCCGTACTGGTTCCCGACGCGCTCGGCGTCCTGGAGAACGTCGAGGTCGCCCGCACCGACGCCTGAGCCGGTCCGCATCCCACGCTGGAAGGAGCACCCACCATGACCACCACCTCGGACGCCCCCGCCTCGGCCCACCACGTCCTGCGCACGGCCTACCAGAAGTCCGTGGCCGACTACTGGAACAACGAGAAGGACCCGGTCAACCTGCGCCTGGGCGACGTCGACGGCCTCTACCACCACCACTACGGCCTCGGCGACTACGACCCCACCGTCCTCACCGAGGACACCCGCATCATCGCCGAACTCCACCGCCTCGAGACCGCCCAGGCCGACGTCCTCCTCGACCACCTGGGCCCCATCACCCCCGACCACCGCCTCCTCGACGCAGGCTGCGGGCGCGGCGGCACCAGCATCATGGCCAACGCGCGTTTCAGCTGCCAGGTCGACGGCATCTCCATCTCCGAGCAGCAGGTCGACTTCGCCAACGGCCAGGCCCGTAAGCGGGGTGTGGACGACAAGGTGCGCTACCACTTCCGCAACATGCTCGACACGGGCCTGCCCACCGGCGCCTTCCAGGGCGCCTGGAACAACGAGTCCACCATGTACGTCGACCTGTTCGACCTCTTCGCCGAACACGCCCGGCAACTCGCCTTCGGCGGCCGCTACGTCGTCATCACCGGCTGCTCCAACGACGTCACCGGCGGCCGCTCCAAAGCCGTCAGCCGCATCGACGAGCACTACACGTGCAACATCCACCCCCGCAGCACCTACTTCAAGGCCATGGCCGCCAACGGCCTCGTCCCCATCAACGTCGTCGACCTCACGGCCGCCACCATCCCCTACTGGGAACTCCGAGCCCAGTCCTCCCTCGCCACCGGCGTCGAAGACCCCTTCCTCACCGCCTACCGCGAAGGCAGCTTCCACTACCTCCTCATCGCCGCCGACCGCATCTGATCATCCGCCGGGGCGCGCGTACCGCACTGCCGCGGGAGGTCCCGAGTGCAGCTGTGGCTCCTCAACACCTTCTCCACACCCGTCCTCGTCCTGCTCGTCGTCGGTGGCCTGACGTTCCTCACCGTGGCCGGCGCCCGCTTCCTGCAGCGCCGCTTCCCGGCCGTGGCGACGGGCACGTACAACGACGTCGTCGGAATGCTCCTCGGTATGTTCGGCGCCATCTACGGCATCATCCTGGCCTTCGTGATCGTCACCCTCTGGACGCAGTTGGAGACCGCCCGGACGGTCGTTGCCACCGAGGCCACGGACCTGGCACAGATAGTCCGTGACGTCCGGACCTTCCCGGCCGAGCAGCGGGACGGCATCGACAAGGACGTCGGCGCCTATCTGCACGGCGTGGTGGAGGACCAGTGGCCGCTCATGAAGGAGGGCCGGGCCAGCTACACGGTGACGGCGGCCAAGCTGGACCGGGTCTACACCGATGTCCAGGCGTACGAACCGCGCACCAACGCCCAGCAGGCGTTCTACGATCAGACTCTCACCAGCCTCAACGACGTGGCCGCCCAGCGCCGCGCCCGGCTCGCGCAGAGCTCCGAACAACTCCCCGTGCTCCTCGAAGCTCTCGTCTTCGGCGGGGCACTGGTCGTCCTCGGCATCGTCTGCCTCTTCGGCAACCGCAGGAAGAGCGTCCAGATCTTCTTCACATCCTCCGTCGCGGTCCTCATCGGCTTCGGCCTGCTCCTGGTGATCGTGCTCGACCGCCCGTTCAGCGGGGATCTCAGTGTGGACCCGAAGCCGTACGAACAGGGCGCGCTCGCCATGTACTGGCGGGCCGGCTGAACCACCCACCGCGCGCTCCGCCCATGGGGCGCGCGGACCGGTCACCGCACAGAACCGCCGGGGTTCCCCCGCGCCCCTCACCGCACCTCCACACGCCCCGTGTCCCCGGCACACAAAGGAAGTTGGACGGTACATGCGCCCTGACCGTTCCCCGGACATGTTCCGTCTGGCGGCTGCGTCCCTGGCCGGAACCGCCATCGAGTTCTACGACTTCTTCGCCTATGGCACCGCCGCGGCACTCGTCCTCGGCCGTCTCTTCTTCCCCAGCACCTCTTCCCTGACCTCCACACTGGCGGCCTTCGGCACCTTCGGCGTCGGCTTCCTCGCGCGCCCTGTGGGCTCGGTCCTCTTCGGGCACATCGGCGACCGGCACGGCAGGCGTCCCGTCCTCATCGCGTCCCTGCTGCTCACCGGGCTCGCCACCGTCGCGGTGGGTCTCGTGCCCACCTACGCTCAAATCGGCGTCGCCGCGCCGCTGTTGCTGCTCGTCCTGCGGTTCCTGCAGGGCCTCGGCGTGGGTGGCGAGTGGGGCGGGGCCGTACTGCTCACCGCCGAGCACGCCCCCGCGGACCGCCGTGCGCTGTGGGCGTCCTTCCCCCAGATCGGGCCGCCGGTCGGGTTCCTGCTCGCCAACGGCATCGCTCTGGTGCTCTCCGCCGGCCTCACCGACGCGCAGTTTCTCGCGTGGGGCTGGCGGGTTCCGTTCTGGGCGGCGGGCGTGCTCGCCGCGGGCGGGCTGCTGCTGCGCACCCAGCTCGCCGAGACCCCGGAGTTCCGCGAACTGGCCGAGCACGAGACCCGCGCCCGGCTGCCCTTCGCCGAAGTCGCCCGCGGGCACTGGCGGACCGTCCTGCTCACGGCCGGCGGGCTCTCCGTCGGCTACGCCGTGTACTACACGGTGACCACCTGGTCCCTCGCCTACGGCACCGAACGGCTCGGCGTCGACCGTACGGTCATGCTCGCCTGCATCATGGGGGCGGTTGTCGTATCGGGGGGCGTAACTCCCGTGTTCGCCCTGCTCGGTGACCGCCTGGGCCGCCGGCCCCTGTGCCTGGTCGGCTGCGCCCTCGTGGCGCTGTGGATGTTTCCGCTGGTCGCCCTGTTGCATACGGGACAGCCGGCGCCGATGCTGCTGGGCTTCGTGGTCGCGGCGCTGGCCTTCACCGTCGCCTTCGCCGTCGCCGGTGCCTATCTCCCCGAGCTCTACGAGCCGCGGGTGCGCTGCACCGGCGCGGCCGTCGGCTACAACCTGGCGGGCGTCCTGGGCGGTGCCGTCACACCGCTCGCCGCCACCGCGCTGGCGCAGGGGGACGGCCCGCCCTGGGGTGTGGCCGTGTATCTGACGGCGATCGCGCTGCTCGCCCTGGCCTGCTTCGCGCTGCTCCCCGAGACCCGGCCGACCGCCGCTCCCGCCACGGCCGTTGCGGCCGCCGGCGCCGCGGCGGCCTCGGACGTGAGCGCCCTACCTGCTCTGCGCAGCCTCGGCCTGCTCCTGCCGGGCAGCCGCCCGCAGGCTCGTGACCGTAGTGACGACGAGCACCGCGCCGATGACGCCGAGCGAGACCGGGGTGCTGATCTCCGGGACGGCGACACCGCTCTCGTGCAGGGCGTGCAGGACGAGCTTCACCCCGATGAAGCCGAGGATCACCGACAGCCCGTACGAGAGGTGCACCAGCTTCCGCAGCAGACCGCCGATGAGGAAGTACAGCTGCCGCAGGCCCATGAGCGCGAAGGCGTTGGCGGTGAAGACGATGTACGGGTCCTGGGTGAGACCGAAGATCGCCGGAATTGAGTCGAGCGCGAAGAGGACGTCGGTGGTGCCGATCGCCAGCATGACGACCAGCATCGGGGTCATCAGGCGCTTGCCGTTCTCGACGACGACCAACTTGGTGCCGTGGTACCGGTCGGTGGACGGGAAGCGCCGCTCGACCGCCTTGAGAAGCCGGTTCTCCTCGAACTCCTCCTCTTCCTCGCCGCCCCGCGCCTCCTGGATGAGCTTCCACGCGGTCCACACGAGGAAGGCGCCGAACAGGTAGAAGATCCAGGAGAAGTTGGCGATGACCGCCGCGCCCGCGCCGATGAAGGCGGCCCGCAGCACCAGGGCGATGAGGACGCCCACCATGAGCACGCGCTGCTGGAAGATCGTCGGCACCGCGAACTTGCCCATGATCAGCACGAAGACGAAGAGGTTGTCGACGCTCAGCGACTTCTCGGTGATGTAGCCGGCGAAGAACTCACCGGCCGGTTCACCGCCGCCGAAGACCAGCAGCCCGAGCCCGAAGAGCCCCGCCAGGGCGGTCCACACCGCCGTCCAGATCCCGGCCTCCTTGACGGAGACCTCATGCGGCTTGCGCCCGCCGATGAAGAAGTCGGCGGCCACCAGTGCGCACAGACCGAGGATGGTCAGCACCCACAGGGTCAACGAAACGTCCACGGTCCCTCCGACACGTCGAGTGTACGGAAAACGGTACAGGGAGACCCATGGAAAAGTAAAAAGAAAACCAAGTCCGCTGGTCGTGGTGGCGTCTGGACGTCAGTGCCCCGTCGGGCGTCAGAGCCCCTGGGCGCGCCTGGCCCGGCCCACCTGCCACAGCACCCGCCGCACCACATCGCTCCCGGCCGGTACGGACGACGGCTCGTACGTCCACGCGTGCCCCACCCAGGGGTCGGCGAGGTGATCGTCGGGCACGGGGGTGATCCTCAGCAGGGTGCGCCACAGCAGGTCGAGCAGCGGGCCGAACTCCCGCGCGTCCTCACGGTCCGCGACCAGCACGACGTGCACCCCCACGGACGGCCCCTCGTCCACGAGGTACCGCAGCCGGTTGACGGCGCGGTCGTCGAAGCCGTGCGGGAAGTCGTTGACGATCAGCAGCTGCTCCCCCGTGTCCAGGCCGGGCGGCAGCGCGTCGACGGCACCGCTGCGCACCGCCATCTGCACCAGGTCGACGCGGCGGGTCAGCCGCGCGAGCAGCTCGGCCACCCCCTGCGCCCCGGCGGCCGGGGGCTCGCGCAGCACCCCGTACTCCAGCAGCGGGGCGAGCGCGGAGGCGGCCGATCCCGCCGGGTCGGCGACCTGCACCGCGAAGTCGCCGACGGGATGCACGGCCAGCAGCCGCGCGGCGAGCGCCACCGCGCAGTCCAGGGCGAGCCGGCGCAGCTCGGCGCTGTCGGCGAGCTCCGCGCCGGGCGGGCGGCCGCAGTCCACCCACAGCCCGCGCTCCATCGGCAGCCGCACCAGCATCGGGATGCGCAGGTCCCTGCGCTCCGGCAGATGGAGATCTCCCAGGCGCAGCGCGATCGGTGTCTCGCGGGGCTCGTGGTGGTTCTGCCAGACGGCGCTGTCCCAGCGTGCGAACGCGGGCGGCAGGGCGCGTTCGACGACGCCGGCCTCCGCGACGAGCCGGTCGAGGTCGCGGTCGAGCACGGCGCGGGCCTGGCCGACGAGGTGTGCGTGCCTGTCCTTCGCCGCGGCCCGGGCCGCGTCCGCGGCGGGGCCGATCCGCGTACGGGGGTCGGCGAGCAGCCCGTCGAGCTCCCGTTCCAGGCGCGAGTCGGCGAAGCCGGCCGCGCCGCGGTACGCGGCGGCGGCGCGGGCCAGGTCCTCGAACATGCCCCGCACCTGGTTGTAGAGCCGCTCCTCCGGGGTCCAGCCCGTGGCATCCCCCGCCACCGGCTCGGGCGTCTCCCGGACCCCCGGGCCGCCGAAGGCCGCGGCCACCCGGTCCGCTTCGGGCAGGCCCTGGTCGCGCAGCAGGTCGGCGAGGCCGCCCGCATGGCCCTGGCCGACCGCGCGGACCCGCCACGCGCCCTGCCGCCGGTACAGCTCCAGGGCGGTCAGCGCGGCCTCGGCGTCCAACCCGGTGACGGTGAAGCAGGCGATCGCGCCTTGGGTGCGCCCGGCGACCTCGAGGTGGGGCGCGGCCGTCGCGCCGAAGCATGCCGGTCCCCCGCCGGGCGCGGGCACGAGCAGGACGGCCACGCGGTGCACCGTCTCGGGCAGCGCGTCCAGGTCGACGGACAGCCGGTGCGCGGTGCCGGACCCGGCGGGCAGCTCCACCCCCGGGACGGGCGGGGTCCCGGGTCCGGCGACCCGCTCCGGGCCGGGCACCCGGCCGTCGGCCCCGCCGAGCGTCACCCCCACCAGCACCGGGTCCGCCGCCGAGACCCGGATGTCCAGCCGGGTCTCGGGCAGCGGATGGTTCTGGCCCCGCACCAGCTCGGCCGTCATGCCCGCTCCCCCCTCGTCCTCCGTGCCGCTGGTTCTACAGGCTCGCCGCGATCGCCGGCATGAGGTCCTGGAAGGTCCGGCCGTCGGCCGGGGCGCCGATGGCCGTCATCTGCCAGCCGCCGCCCGCGGTCCGGTGCACCTTCGCCATGATCTGCGCGGTGTACGGGCCGCCGCCGTCGAGGGTGTAGCGGGCGAGCTCCTGGCCGGTGGTCTCGTCGACCAGTCGGCAGAAGGCGTTGCTCACCTCCGCGAAGGTCTGCCCGGTGAAGGAGTTCACGGTGAAGACGATCTGGTCGACGTGCACGGGCACGCGCTGCAGATCGACCAGGATCGCCTCGTCGTCCCCGCCCTGGCCCGCGCCGCCGACGAGGTTGTCGCCGGTGTGGCGCACCGAGCCGTCGTCACTGACGAGGTGCTGGAAGAACACCACGTCCACCGGCTGCCGTTCGGCGAACAGGACCGCCGAGGCATCGAGGTCGATCTCCCGGGTGCGCTTCCCGAACAGGCCGCGCCGCGGAGCCGCCTGCCATCCCAGCCCCATCCGCACCGCGGAGAGGCTGCCCCCGTCGGCCTTCAGCAGGCTCACGCCCTGGCCCTTGCTCAAGTTGACGGCCACGTCAGTCCTTTCTCGTGTCGCGTGTCCCCCGTGGCCACGACCCTATGCACTGACGTGGGCCCACCGCTCACCCGAGAGTGACTTTGTGGCGATCTTGCAACATCTCTCCGGACATTTTTGAGCAAGAACTGTGCAAAGAGCCGAGCCAGGGGCCGGGTGACGGGCCGTCAGGCGAGTCCCGCTTCCTTCATCTGCCGCAGCTCCTTCTTCAGCTCGCTCACCTCGTCCCGCAGCCGTGCCGCGACCTCGAACTGCAGCTCCGCCGCGGCGGCCCGCATGCGGTCCGTCATGTCCTCGATGAGCTGGGCGAGTTCGGCGGCCGGACGGTCCGTGGCCACGACCTCCTTGCGCTTGCCCTTCGCCTTGCCGCCGGCCAGCGCGGTGGGGACCGGAGCCTTCCCCTTGCCCTGGTCGCCCTTGCGGTACCCCGAGCCGAGCAACTCCTGGGTGTCGATCTCCTCGCGGGCGAGCGTGGCGACGATGTCGCCGATCTTCTTCCGCAGCGGCTGGGGGTCGATCCCCCGCTCCTTGTTGTACGCGATCTGCTTCTCGCGGCGGCGGTTGGTCTCCTCGATGGCCTTCTCCATCGCCTTGGTCATCTTGTCCGCGTACATATGGACCTGGCCGGACACATTGCGCGCCGCACGGCCGATCGTCTGGATCAGCGACGTCCCCGACCGCAGGAAGCCCTCCTTGTCCGCGTCGAGGATGGCGACCAGCGACACCTCCGGCAGGTCGAGACCCTCCCGCAGCAGGTTGATGCCGACCAGCACGTCGAACTCACCGGCACGCAGCTCCCGCAGCAGCTCGACACGGCGCAGCGTGTCGACGTCGCTGTGCAGATACCGCACCTGGATGCCGAGTTCGAGGAAGTAGTCGGTGAGGTCCTCCGCCATCTTCTTGGTGAGGGTGGTGACGAGCACCCGCTCGTCCTTCTCGGTGCGCACGCGGATCTCGTGGACCAGGTCGTCGATCTGCCCCTCGGTCGGCTTGACGACGACCTCCGGGTCGACGAGGCCGGTGGGCCGGATGATCTGCTCCACGAAGCCGTCGGAGCGCGAGAGTTCGTACGGCCCCGGGGTCGCGGACAGATAGACGGTCTGCCCGATGCGCTCGGTGAACTCCTCCCACTTCAACGGCCGGTTGTCCAGGGCCGACGGCAGGCGGAAACCGTGCTCGACGAGGGTGCGCTTGCGGGAGGCGTCCCCCTCGTACATCGCGCCGATCTGCGGGACGGTGACGTGCGACTCGTCGATGACGAGCAGGAAGTCGTCCGGGAAGAAGTCGATCAGGGTGTTGGGCGGGGAACCGGGCTCACGGTCGTCCATGTGCAGCGAGTAGTTCTCGATGCCGGAGCAGGAGCCGATCTGGCGCATCATCTCGATGTCGTACGTGGTGCGCATGCGCAGCCGCTGCGCCTCGAGCAGCTTGCCCTGCTTCTCCAGCTGGGCGAGCCGCTGCTCCAGCTCCGCCTCGATCCCCACGATGGCCTTCTCCATCCGCTCGGGACCGGCGACATAGTGGCTGGCGGGGAAGACGTGCAGCTCCTGGTCGTCGGAGATGACCTCGCCGGTGAGCGGGTGCAGGGTGGACAGCGCCTCGATCTCGTCGCCGAACATCTCGATGCGCACGGCGAGTTCCTCGTAGACCGGGAAGATCTCGATCGTGTCGCCGCGCACCCGGAAGGTGCCCCGGGTGAAGGCCAGGTCGTTGCGCGTGTACTGGATCTCCACGAAGCGCCGCAGCAGCACATCGCGGTCGATCTCCTCGCCGACCTTCAGCTGCACCATGCGGTCCACGTACTCCTGCGGCGTGCCCAGGCCGTAGATGCAGGACACGGACGCGACCACGATCACATCACGCCGGGTGAGCAGGGAGTTGGTCGCCGAGTGGCGCAGCCGCTCGACCTCCTCGTTGATCGAGGAGTCCTTCTCGATATAGGTGTCCGACTGCGGGACATACGCCTCGGGCTGGTAGTAGTCGTAGTACGACACGAAGTACTCGACGGCGTTGTTGGGCAGCAGCTCGCGGAACTCGTTGGCCAGCTGCGCCGCGAGCGTCTTGTTCGGCGCCATGACCAGGGTCGGCCGCTGCAGCTTCTCGATCATCCACGCCGTGGTCGCCGACTTGCCGGTGCCGGTCGCACCGAGCAGGACGACATCCTTCTCACCTGCGCGGATGCGCCGCTCCAGCTCCGCGATGGCTGCCGGCTGGTCACCATTGGGCTGGTACGGGCTGACGACCTCGAAGGGCGCCACCTTGCGTTCGATCTGGGTTACGGGCCGCATGAGACCACCGTACGACCTGCCACTGACAGCGGGGGTCCGGGCGCACTCCCAACGCCCCTGCGCTGGTTGCGGGCGGGTTGCCGGGGAAGAATGAGCTTCATGCGCATCCGTCCCGCTTCCGCCGTGCCGCGGGCCCTGACCGTCCTCCTGTCGGCCATGGCGGTCGCGCTGGGCATCCTCGCACCGCCCGCGGTGGCGGCGCAGCATCACGTGCCGGTCACCATCGGTCACCGCGGGGTACCGGTGAAGGCGCCGGAGAACACGCTCGCCTCGATCGACGGGGCGGCACGCCTGGGCATCCGCTGGGTGGAGAACGACGTCCAGCGCACCAAGGACGGCGCGTTGATCGTCCTGCACGACACCACCCTGGCCCGGACGACCGACGTACGAAAGCGCTACCCCGGCCGCGCGCCCTGGAAGGTCGCGGACTTCACCCTCGCCGAGATCGAACGGCTCGACGCCGGCAGCTGGTTCGGCCGCGGCTTCGCCGGCGAGCGGGTGCCCACGCTCGGCCGCTACCTGCGCCGCGTCGACCACAACCGCCAGAAGCTGCTGCTGGAGATCAAGGCGCCCGGACTCTACCCGGGCATCGAGCGGCAGATCGCGGACGAACTGCGCGGCCGCGGCTGGCTCGACCGGCGGCACGGCGAGGCGCTGGTGGTCCAGAGCTTCGACGCGGCGTCCGTGCAGCGCTTCCACCGCCTCCTGCCCGGAGTGCGGACGGGCTTCCTGGGCACGCCGAAGCCGGCGGAGCTGCGCGCGTACGCCGCGTTCGCCGACCAGATCAACCCGGCGGACCGCACGGTCACCGCCGCCTGGCTCCGTGCCGTGCACGCCGTGCGGGGCCCGCACGGACGGCCGCTGGAGGTCTCCGCGTGGACGGTGGACGACCCCGGCCGGGCGGTGGCGCTCGCGCACCTGGGCGTGGACCGGGTCATCAGCAACGCACCCCACGTCGTGGCGGCGGCACTCGCCGCGGACGCCGAGGACCGTACGCCCTTCTCCGTCGTCCTCGGCTGGCTGGGCCTCGCATAGTTCCCATGGCGGGTGGATGCTGGTACCAGGAGATGTTGCACATGCTGCGTACCGGCAACGAACCCATGACCGCGCGCAGCCCGCTGCGACTGCGCTGCGGACTCGCCGTATTCGGGCTGGTGTGCGCTGTCGGCGGCATCCTGCTGTTCGCCGCCGCCGGGCACCCGGGGTGGGCGGTCGTCTTCGGCATCCTGGCGCTGGTGACCGTCGTCGACCTGGGCGTGATCATCCACCACATCCGGCAGGGCCCGCACTACCAGCCGGGCCGCGACATACCGCCGTACGAGCCCGTCCGGGACAGGGACACCCCGCCCCCGCCGAAGAACATGCCCTAGGGAGCGCTCAGGAAGGACCGTGCCCGGGCCACGTCCCGTGCGCGGTCCTCCTCCTGTGCGGCCTCCCACGCGCGGCGCGCACTGCGCACCTGCTCGCCGAGCGCCTGGGCGTACGGGCCCACGCGCAGTGCCTCGCGCAGGCCGATGCGGCCGGACAGGATCTCCTCGGCCATTTCCTTCAGCACACCTCCCGCTCCGCCCTCGGCAAGCCGCTCGAGGGCCTGGTGCACCACCCGGGCCGCGGCGGGGTCCCGGCCGGGAGCGAGGAATTCCTCGTGTCCCACGCGGTGTTCGTGCATGTGTGTCTCCTCGCCGGCTCACACGGCCGGATGGTCGTAGCTCGCGGGCGGCAGCGGGAATTCGTCGAATCTGCCCGACACTTCGGCTCCCACCTGTGCCAACAGCCCGTAGGCGCCGTCGATTTTCCAGCGCAGTGCGCTGAGGGTCTTGGTGATCTCGCCCCACAATTCGCCGATGCGCACGAGTTCGGCGGCCCCGACGGTGTAACCGGTCACCGCTCCCCACCCCGTCCAGGACAGCGACGTCCCGGCCGCCCAGGACAGGGCGGCGGTCACCGCGCTGTCGGCGATCTGTCCCAGCAGCTGCCCCACCGCATCGGCCGTCGCCGACACTCCGCCGGCCGTGGCGAGATACTGCTTGCGCATCGTCTCGAGCGACCGCGCGATGTCGTGCAGATTCCCCGACAGCGCATCGAAATAGACGAATGCGGCGTCGGCCGCGCGGCCGTCCCACGTCGCGTCGAGGCTGTGGTTGCCCGTATCGAGATTGACCGCCAGGTCCGTGCAGAACCGGGCCAGGTTTTCCCAGAGCTGGGCACAGCGCGCATAGGATTCCCAGTCACCGGCCAGCCAACGCTGCGTTTCCTCAAGGGGATTGAAACCGAGGGCGAGATCGAGGATTTCGGCCGCCCACGCCGCGGGGCTGACGAATTCGTTCACGTCGTCGAGCGCCTTGAGCGGCGCCGCGAACCGCTCCGGCGTGCCGGGAGCGGTGAGACGGGCGACGGGGCAGGTGACGTCCCGGTATGCCTCGCCGCCGGTCACCGGCGGATCTCCGGGTAGGCGGCGTCCAGTTCGGCCGCCTGCGCGAGGTCCGTCGAACGGTAGAAGGCCGCCGCCGCACGCAGTTCGCCGGCCGAACCGGCGAGGATCGCCCGCAGCCGCCCGAGCGTTGTCTTCACCGTCTCTTCCAGGTCGCCGTGCAGGGCGATGACGCCCGACAACAGCCCCTGTGCCGAGGCGTCGACGGTGCCGTACCGCCCGGCGTAGGCACGCGCATCCGCCGCGTCCTCCGCGGCGCGGCACAGCAGTCGGGCGAATCCTTCGAGATCGGCTGACGAGACACGCAAATCCATCGCGGCAGGCTAACCACCGCACTGCCGCCCGGCCTTGGAGAACCGGCTCTCTCACCCGATCGAATGATCAGTTCTGCCCGGCCCGCTTGCGCAGCTCCGCCCAGACCTCCGCGACCCGGGCCTCGAGCTCCTCGAGCGGGCCGTCGTTGGCGATGACCAGACCGGCCACCGCCAGGCGCTGTTCACGGGTCGCCTGCGCGGCCATCCGGGCCCGCGCCTCCTCCTCGGCCATCCCCCGCAGCTCCACGAGCCGTTCGAGCCGGGTCTCCTCACCGGCGTCGACCACGATCACCAGGTCGTACAGCGGCGCGAGTCCGTTCTCGGCGAGCAGCGGAACGTCCTGCACGACGATGGCGTCCGGGCCCGCCTCGGCCTCCAGCTCCTGCGAGCGGGCGCGCACCAGCGGGTGCACGATGGCGTTGAGCGCCTTGCGCCGCTCCTCGTCGGCGAAGACGATCGCACCGAGCCTGGGACGGTCGAGCGTACCGTCGGCGGTGAGCACGCCCGGGCCGAACTCGGCCACGACCGCCTCGAGTCCGGGCGTTCCCGGTTCGACCACCTCGCGCGCGATCCTGTCGGCGTCGATGATCACCGCGCCGTGCGCGGCGAGCAGCCGCGACACCTCGCTCTTGCCCGAACCGATTCCGCCCGTGAGGCCCACCTTCAGCATGGGCCCCACGCTATCGGCCTGCCGTTCAGAGGCCGCCGTCGCCCTCCCGGTCGGCGAGGAATCGCTCGAATTCGGCGCCCAGTTCATCGGCGGACGGCAGCTCGACCGGCTCCGCGACCAGGCTGCCGCGCGTCTCGGCGCCCGCCACCGCGTCGTACTGGTGCTCAAGTCCCCTGACGAGGGCGACCAGTTCCTCGTCGCCCTCGGCGATCTGGCGCTCGATCGCCTCCTGGGTGCGCAGGGCCTCCGTCCGCAGGGCGTGCGCGGTGCCGGGCAGCACCAGCCCCGTAGCGGCGGTCAGTGCTTCCAGCGCCGTCAACGCGGCGTCCGGGTAGGGGGATCGTGCCACGTAGTGCGGGACATGGGCGGCGATGCCGAGCACATCGTGCCCCGCCTCGGCCAGCCGGAACTCGACGAGCGCCTCCGCGCTCCCCGGCACCTGGGCCTCGTCGAAGTAGGAGCTGCTGCCGCGCACCAGCTCGGCCCGGTTCCCGTGCGGGGTGATCCCCACGGGCCGGGTGTGCGGAACGCCCATCGGGATGCCGTGGAAGTTGACGGACAGCCGCACCCCGAGGCGCTCCACCAACTGCCGTACGGCCGCGGTGAACCGCTCCCACTCCACATCCGGCTCGGGGCCGGCCAGCAGGAGGAACGGCGCACCGGTCGCGTCCTGGACGAGGTACAGCTCGAGCTTCGGCACCTCGTACGACGTCCAGCGGTCGCGCTCGAAGGTGAGCAGGGGCCGGCGTGCCCGGTAATCGATCAGCCGGTCGTGGTCGAAGCGGGCGACGACCTGGTGCGGAAGGTCGTCCAGCAGCCGCCGGACGATCTGGTCACCGGTGTCGCCTGCGTCGATGTACCCGTCGAAGTGGTAGAGCATGACCAGACCGGCCGTGTCCTGGGCCAGGGCCAGGTCGGCCACGGCGAGCCCCTTGGGCTCCCATTCGTACAAACCCTGCGGATCCAACACAGTGACCGTTCCTCCTCATGTTCCGTAAGGGGGAACGTTCTTGGCCGCCCGGACCATTCCCGCCGGACACAACCCGAACCCAACCCGGACGCAACAAGGCCCGTTCCCCAAGGGGAACGGGCCTTGTCTCAGTCAGCTATACAGCCGCTGGCGTCAGAGCCTCAGCTCTGGCCACCGCCGGCCAGCTTCTCGCGGAGGGCGGCCAGCGCCTCGTCCGACGCCAGGGCGCCGGAGTTGTCGGCCGACTCCGAGGAGTACGAGCCACCACCGGAGACCGGAGCGGCCGCAGCGGCCTGGTCACCGGCGGCAGCAGCCTCGGCGTCCGCCTCGCGGGACTTGATGACCTGCTGCTGGTGCTGCTCGAAGCGGGACTGCGCCTCGGCGTACTGGCGCTCCCACTCCTCGCGCTGCTTCTCGTAGCCCTCGAGCCAGTCGTTGGCCTCGGGGTCGAAGCCCTCGGGGTAGATGTAGTTGCCCTGGTCGTCGTAGGACGCGGCCATGCCGTACAGGGTCGGGTCGAACTCGACCACGGACGGGTCGGCACCGAAGGACTCGTTGGCCTGCTTCAGCGAGAGGCTGATGCGGCGGCGCTCGAGGTCGATGTCGATGACCTTGACGAAGATCTCGTCGTTGACCTGGACGACCTGCTCCGGGATCTCCACGTGGCGCTCGGCCAGCTCGGAGATGTGGACCAGGCCCTCGATGCCCTCGTCGACGCGGACGAACGCACCGAACGGAACGAGCTTGGTGACCTTACCCGGGACGACCTGACCGATCTGGTGGGTCCGGGCGAACTGCTGCCACGGG
This sequence comes from Streptomyces sp. SX-6, assembly GCF_059089585.1. Lineage (NCBI taxonomy): Bacteria > Bacillati > Actinomycetota > Actinomycetes > Kitasatosporales > Streptomycetaceae > Streptomyces > Streptomyces sp. SX-6. The sequence continues at coordinate 51,724 of NZ_JBTHHU010000030.1, forward strand.
TCTTCCTGGGTCGCCTTGAGCGACAGGGAGACGCGCTCGCGGTCCATGTCGACGTCCAGGACCTCGACCGTGACCTCCTGGCCGACCTCGACAACCTCGGACGGGTGGTCGATGTGCTTCCAGGACAGCTCGGAGACGTGGACGAGACCGTCGACGCCGCCCAGGTCCACGAAGGCACCGAAGTTGACGATCGAGGAGACGACGCCGGAGCGGACCTGACCCTTCTGCAGGGTGGTGAGGAACGTCTGGCGGACCTCGGACTGGGTCTGCTCGAGCCAGGCACGGCGGGACAGGACCACGTTGTTGCGGTTCTTGTCCAGCTCGATGATCTTGGCCTCGAGCTCCTTGCCCACGTAGGGCTGGAGGTCGCGGACACGGCGCATCTCGACCAGGGAGGCCGGGAGGAAGCCGCGGAGGCCGATGTCGAGGATGAGACCACCCTTGACGACCTCGATGACGGTACCGGTGACGATGCCGTCCTCTTCCTTGATCTTCTCGATCGTGCCCCAGGCACGCTCGTACTGAGCGCGCTTCTTGGACAGGATCAGGCGGCCTTCCTTGTCCTCCTTCTGGAGAACGAGGGCCTCGACCTGGTCACCGACGGAAACGACCTCGTTCGGGTCGACGTCGTGCTTGATCGAGAGCTCGCGGGAGGGGATGACACCCTCGGTCTTGTAACCGATGTCGAGCAGGACCTCGTCCCGGTCGACCTTCACGATGACGCCGTCGACGATGTCGCCGTCGTTGAAGTACTTGATCGTCTCGTCGATCGCGGCGAGGAAGGCTTCCTCGTTACCGATGTCGTTGACCGCAACCTGCGGGGTGGTGGCGGTGGTCTCGGTGCTGCTCGTCATGTGGGAAAGGGCTCCGGTACGGACATTGAAGTCGTAGGTACTGCTACGCCGTGAGCCCTTGTACCGCACCGCCGAAGCCGGACAGCCTTGGAGACGCACTCTCCGGGGGCCCAAAAGCCACCGAAGGCGCCTCGTACAACCGAGGGGACATACAACAAGTGCGAAAGCGGCCTGCTCCGTCCGAGGCGCGCAGGCCCGCAGCGCAACTTGTAGCATACGGGGGCAGCCGGACACGGTCAATGCGCGAAGGCGCACACCAGGGACAAAATGCCCTAGACCCGGCACAACTCACGTTGCGCGAGGCCACGGAGGCCCCGCGACGGCCCCGGAGCGTCACGCCGTGGCGTGGGCCGTACACGGTAACGAAGACTACTGCCGAGGGCATGATCGCCGAGATGATCCACGAGTACGAGCCCCAGGCGACCCGCCGGACCAGCGGGGACGCCGAAAGCAGCCGGGCCAGCCGCGGCTGGTGGGACCGCAACGCCGACGAGTACCAGACCGAGCACGGGGCGTTCCTGGGCGACGACCGCTTCGTCTGGGGCCCCGAGGGGCTCGACGAGGCGGACGCGGCGCTGCTGGGCCCGGCCGAGGCCCTCGAGGGGCGCGCCGTCCTCGAGATCGGCGCCGGGGCCGCGCAGTGCTCGCGCTGGCTGGCGGCCCGGGGCGCACGGCCCGTGGCCCTGGACATCTCGCACCGGCAGCTCCAGCACGCCCTGCGCATCGGCGGTGACATACCGCTGGTGGAGGCGGACGCCGGGGCGCTGCCGTTCGCGGACGCGTCCTTCGACCTGGCCTGCTCGGCCTACGGCGCCATTCCGTTCGTGGCCGACCCGGTGCAGGTGATGCGCGAGGTGCGCCGGGTGCTGCGGCCCGGCGGGCGCTGGGTCTTCTCCGTCACCCACCCCATCCGCTGGGCGTTCCCGGACGAGCCGGGGCCCGAGGGCCTGTCGGTCGCCGCCTCGTACTTCGACCGCACCCCTTATGTCGAGCAGGACGAGACGGGCCGGGCCGTCTACGTCGAGCACCACCGGACGCTGGGCGACCGGGTGCGCGACGTCGTGGCGGCCGGATTCCGCCTCGTCGACCTGGTCGAGCCGGAGTGGCCGCACTGGAACACCCAGGAGTGGGGCGGCTGGTCCCCGCTGCGCGGCCATCTGATCCCGGGGACCGCGATTTTCGTGTGCGAGCGGGACTGAGGCGACACTGGGGCGCGTGATCCACGCTGACGCCCTCGAGGGGCTGCCCGTCCGCAGCGCGCTGCCCGCGCTGACCGCCGCCCTGGACGGGCACGGTGCCGCCGTGCTGTGCGCACCGCCCGGCACGGGCAAGACGACGCTGGTCCCGCTCGCCCTCGCCGGGCTCCTGGACCCCGGCGCCCCCGTGCGCCGTGTCGTCGTCGCCGAGCCGCGGCGGATCGCGGCGCGGGCCGCGGCCCGGCGGATGGCGTGGCTGCTGGGCGAGGAGGTCGGCGGGAGCGTCGGCTTCACGGTGCGCGGCGAGCGGCGCGCCGGGCCCCGGACGGTGGTCGAGGTGGTCACCACCGGTGTGCTCCTGCAAAGACTGCAACGGGATCCGGAGCTGGCCGGCGTCGATGTCGTCGTGCTCGACGAGTGCCACGAGCGGCACCTGGACGCCGACACCACCGCCGCCTTCCTCCTCGATGTACGCGCCGCGCTGCGGCCCGAGCTGCGGCTGGTCGCCGCGTCCGCGACGACCGACGCCGAGGGCTGGGCCCATTTGCTCGGCGACGCCCCGGTGGTCGAGGCCCGGGGCGTCTCCCACCCCGTGGACGTCGTATGGGCCCCGCCGGAGCAGCCGGTGCGCCCACCGCACGGGATGCGGGTTGATGTTGCGCTGCTGGCGCACGTGGCGGCCGTGGTGCGGCGGGCGCTGCGCGAGCGCGAGGGCGACGTGCTGTGCTTTCTACCCGGCGTCGGCGAGATCGCCCGCGTCGCGGGGCTCCTGGGCGGCGTGGACGCCGAGGTGCTCCAGGTCCACGGGCGGGCCCCGGCCGCCGTGCAGGACGCGGTGCTGGCGGGCGGCGAGGGACGGCGCCGGGTGGTGCTGGCGACCTCGGTGGCGGAGTCGAGCCTGACCGTGCCGGGGGTGCGGGTCGTGGTGGACGCCGGGCTGGCGCGGGAGCCGCGTACGGATCATGCCCGCGGGCTGAGCGCGCTCACGACCGTACGGGCCTCCCGGGCCTCCGCCCGGCAGCGCGCCGGCCGCGCGGGCCGTGAGGCGCCGGGGACGGTGTACCGCTGCTGGGCACAGGGCGAGGACGTACGGCTGCCGCGCTTCCCCGCACCGGAGATCACCGTCGCGGACCTGACCGCGTTCGCCCTGCAGGCGGCGTGCTGGGGCGACCCTGACGCGTCCGGTCTCGCGCTGCTCGATCCGCCGCCGCCCGGCGCTCTGGCCGCGGCGCGCGCCGTGCTCAAGGCCACGGGCGCCGTGGGCGGGGACGGCCGCACCACGGAGCGCGGCACGCGCATGGCGCGGCTCGGCGTACATCCCCGCCTGGCGCGCGCCCTGCTGGACGGCGCCCGGGAGATCGGCGCGCGCCGTGCGGCCGAGGTCGTGGCACTGCTGAGCGAGGAGCCGCCCCGGGAGTACGGCGACGACCTCGCGGAGGTGTGGCGCGCCGCACGGCGTGGCGGCGACTCCTACGGTGCCCGCTGGCGGGCGGAGGCGCGGCGGCTGGAGAACGCGGTACGGAACGAGGTGCCGCAGGAGCGTTCTGCTGCTCTGGCCGACGACGCGGCGGCCGGCCTGATCGCCGCACTCGCCTTCCCCGAGCGGGTGGCCCGGGCACGGGGCGAAGGGGCGTACCTCATGGTGTCCGGGACCGGTGCGCAGTTGTCCGCCGGTTCACGGCTGGGCGGGGCGCCGTGGCTCGCGGTGGCCGTGGCGGACCGGCCGGTGACGTCCGCGTCCGCGCGGGTGCTGCTGGGCGCGGTGATCGACGAGGACACGGCCCGGGAGGCGGCAGGCGCGTTCTTCGCGGAGGGCGAGGAGGTGCACTGGTCCGGGGAACGGCGCGATGTCGTGGCCCGGCGCGTGGCACGGCTGGGCGCGGTGGAACTGTCGGCCCGGACGCTGCCGGCGCCGGAGCCCGCGCTCGTCCGGGCGGCGCTGCTGGAGGGACTGCGGAGCGAGGGGCTCGGAGTGCTGCGGTGGTCGCCGGAGGCGTCGGTCCTGCGGCAGCGGCTGGCGTTCCTGCACCGCGAACTGGGCGAGCCGTGGCCGGACATGACGGACGCGGCGCTGCTGGAGCGTGCGGAGGAGTGGCTGGGCTGGGAGCTGGACTCCGCCCGGCGTCGCGCCGACCTGGAGCGGCTGGACGCGGGCAAGGCGCTTGCGCGGCTGCTCCCGTGGGCGACGGGGGAGGCGGCCCGGCTGGACGAGCTGGCTCCCGAGCGCATCGAGGTGCCGAGCGGTTCCCGGATCCGGGTGGACTATGCCGGGGACCAGCCCGTGCTGGCGGTCAAGTTGCAGGAGCTCTTCGGGTTGCGGGAGACGCCGTGTGTGGCGGACGGGCGGGTGCCGGTGCTCGTCCACCTGCTGTCCCCGGCGGGGCGGCCGGCGGCGGTGACGGCGGACCTGGCGTCCTTCTGGCAGGACGGCTATCGCTCCGTCCGTGCGGAGCTGCGGGGGCGCTATCCGCGCCATCCCTGGCCGGAGGACCCTCCCCCATAGCCTGAACGGCATGGGGGTACCCCCATCGGCGACGGCGACGCGGCGCACGAACGCGAGGCGTTGAGCACGGGGCCGAGCGCGGGGCTCCGCCCCGGGGATGGGTGCCCCGGTCCCGCCCTCTCACCGTCTCCTCCGGGGCTCCGCCCCGGCCCCCGAAACCGCGCTCCGCGCGGTTGTCCTCAATCGCCGGACGGGCTGAATGGTGCCGGGCCGAGCACTATCAAGCCCGTCCGGCGATTGAGGACGAGCGGCGGAGCCGCGACAAGCGGGGTCTGGGGCGCAGCCCCAGGAAACGGTGAAAGGGCGGGACCGGGGCACAACCCTCACCACCCACTCACGGCAGATACCGCTCCAACGCCGCCGCCCCCTTCTCCTCGATGTGCTGCCTCGCGAGCTCGACCCGCTCGGGCGTGACGTCGTGGCCGGACGCCATGACCAGGTCTTCGGGGTCGAAGGGCCGCTCGGCTCCGGTGTAGAGCCGAGTGGGCCCGGCGGCCGTGGACGTCGGGGACTTCTCCTCGGTGGGGGTCTCCTTCACGGCGAGCCTCCTTCGCTCAGCGGCCCCCGCTCCCCGGAGGCCGGCCGTCCGGATAGTCCCTCCATCCTGCGCCTCATACCGCGCAAACGCACAGCGATCTCGCGGAACCGCGCCTCCAGCAGAAGCGACAACAGCAGCAACCCGGCCCCCAGCCCCACGAACCCCCACGGCAGCCAGTCCGTGAGCAGAAGCAGCAGCCGCCGCTGCGACTTCACGAGGTCCACCGTGGAGTCCACGTAGTCGGGCCGCATCTTCACATGGCCCGCGAAGGCGGTGATCGGTTTCTTCTCCGGGTGGCCGGTCCAGCGCATCTCCTCCCGGTGCACTTCCTCACCGTTGACGGGACTGCCGGTGACCGGATCGACCCAGAACATCCGCTTGGTCGTGTACCAGCGCTCGAGCCCCAACTCCCGCACGGTCTCGGGCGTGACGCCGAGGGGCAGCACCTTGGGCACGGGGACCTCGGTCCAGGGGACGGTCTGCTCGAAGTAATAGACGTCGAGGCCGTGGAAAGTACGGGTGCCCGCGTAGTGGATGGGGGCGGACGTACGCGTCTGCAGGTCGAAGTACTGGTAGTCGCGCTTCTCGGCGAAGAAGGGCCACTTGTACTCGATGCCGATGTGCCGCACGGGCGTGCCGTCGACGTGCTCGCCGCCCACGTGGACGGGCTCCTGACTGTGGGCGTCGAAGACATACCGCTCGGGCAGCCGGGAGATCGTCGCCCCGTCGGGACCGGCCACAAAAGTGAGGGTGTCCCAGACCGCGACATCCCGGCCGGTGGCGTTCTTGACCCTGCGGGCCGCTTCCGCGTCGCCCTTGACGGTCTGGACCATGGTGACCTTGGGGACCCTGCGCGGCTCGAGCCGCGCGTAGTCGATGAGGGTGGCGTCCTTGGCCTCGAGCACGGTGGCCCGGTACTGGCCGGCCGGGATCTTCGCGAGCCGGGGGTAGGCGTACCAGCGCAGCAGCGGCGCGAGGGCGCCGAAGAAGACCGCGAGGGCGAGGAGGACGAGGCTTGCTCGGCGGCGCACGGCGGGCCCCGTTACGGGCGGGCCGGTACGGAGGACAGCAGCGGCTCGGGCGAGGTCTCGCCCGAGGGCGGGCCGATGGCGGTGACGACAAGGACGAGGACGACGGCGGCGGCCAGTCCGACGGCCGCGGCGGCCAGTGCGCGCACGCTGAACCTCCCGAGAACTGACGGGACATCAGATCCGGGCACGGTAACAACGCACGGGCGAGAAGAGAACCACGCGGTGCCGCCGGACAGCGGGCGGCACCGCGTACGGGGATGCCTCAGTGCGCGGCGGACTCCCAGTCCGCGCCGACGCCGACCGACACATCCAGCGGGGCGCGCAGCGTCACGGCCCCCGCCATCTCGCGGCGCACCAGCTCCTCGACCTGCTCGCGCTCGCCCGGCGCGATCTCCAGCACGATTTCGTCGTGCACCTGGAGCAGCATCCGCGAGGTGAGCTTCCCGGCCTCGAGGGCCTCGCCCACCCGCAGCATCGCGATCTTGACGATGTCCGCGGCGGTGCCCTGGATCGGGGCGTTGAGCGCCATCCGCTCGGCCATCTCGCGCCGCTGGCGGTTGTCGCTGTTGAGGTCGGGCAGGTAACGGCGGCGGCCGAGGATCGTCTCGGTGTAGCCGGTGGCCCGGGCCTCCTCGACGACGCGCTGCAGATAGTCGCGCACGCCGCCGAAGCGCTCGAAGAAGGTGTCCATCAGCTTGCGCGCCTCGTCCGGCGCGATGTTGAGCTGCTGCGACAGCCCGAACGCCGACAGACCGTACGCCAGGCCGTAGGACATGGCCTTGATCTTGCGGCGCATCTCCGGGTCGACCTCGGCCTTGCCGACCCCGAACACCTGGGAGGCGACCGTGGTGTGCAGGTCCTCGCCGGAGGCGAACGCCTCGATCAGGCCCTCGTCCTCGGACAGGTGGGCCATCACGCGCAGTTCGATCTGGCTGTAGTCCGCCGTCATCAGGGTCTCGAAACCCTCGCCGACGACGAACCCGCGCCGGATCGCCCGGCCCTCGTCCGTCCGCACCGGAATGTTCTGCAGGTTCGGGTCGGTGGAGGACAGCCGGCCCGTCGCCGCCACGGTCTGGTTGAACGTGGTGTGGATCCGGCCGCCCGGGGCGATGGCCTTGATCAGGCCCTCGACCGTGGAGCGCAGCTTGGACTGCTCCCGGTGCCGCAGCATGATCACCGGCAGCTCGTTCTCCGTCTGCGTCGCCAGCCAGGCCAGCGCGTCCGCATCCGTGGTGTAGCCGGTCTTGGTCTTCTTCGTCTTCGGCAGCCCCAGCTCGCCGAAGAGGACCTCCTGGAGCTGCTTGGGCGAGCCCAGGTTGAACTCGCGGCCCGCCGCCTCGTGCGCCTCGCGCACGGCCTGCTGCACGGCCGTCGCGAACTGCTGCTCCATGCGCTCCAGCCAGCCGCGGTCCGCGGCGATGCCCGCCCGCTCCATGCGAGCCAGCAGCGCGCTGGTCGGCAGCTCCACCTCCGTCATCAGCTCGGCCGCGCCCACCTCACGCAGCCGTTCGGTGAACGCCGCGCCGAGGTCGAGGACCGTACGCGCATGGCCCATCAGGGCGTCCGCCTCGGCCTGTTCGTCGGCGCCGAAGGCCAGCTGCCCGTCGCCCGGGGCGGCGGTCGCCAGCTCACGGCCCAGGTACTCCACCGACAGCGCGTCCAGCGCGAAGGAACGGCGGCCCGGCTTGACCAGGTACGCGGCCAGCGCCGTGTCCATCGTCACGCCCTCGAGCACCCAGCCGTGCTCGCCGAACACCCGCATGACGGACTTGGCGTCGTGCGCCGTCTTCGGCCGCGCGCCATCCGCGCACCACGCGGCGAACGCCCGCTCGTCCGCCTCGTCCAGCTCCGCCGGGTCGAACCACGCCGCCGGGCCCTCGCCCGCCGCCAGGGCGACCTCGGAGACCCGGCCGCTGCCCAGCGACCATCCGTCGACCACGGCCAGGCCCAGCGGGCCCGCGCCGTGCTCCGCCAGCCACGGCGCCAGCTCGCCCGCGCCCAGGGCCACGCCGTCCACCTCGGCACCGGCCTCGACGGCGGCCTCCTCCCCGGACTCCCCGCCCGGATCGGCGGCCAGCAGCCGGTCCCGCAGCCCCGCGTTGCGGATCTCCAGGCCCTCCAGGAACGTCACCAGACCCAGCCGGTCGTACGCCTGCCGCTCCAGGCCCTCCGGGCCCGTCGACAGCTCCACGTCACGCACCATCTCGGTCAGGCGGCGGTTGAGCTTCACCGCCTCCAGGTGATCGCGCAGATTCTGCCCGGCCTTGCCCTTGACCTCGTCGACCCGCTCGACCAACTCCGCGAACGAACCGAACTGGTTGATCCACTTCGCGGCCGTCTTCTCCCCCACCCCCGGAATGCCCGGGAGGTTGTCCGACGGGTCACCGCGCAGCGCCGCGAAATCGGGATACTGCACCGGCGTCAGGCCGTACTTCTCCGTGACCTTCTCCGGCGTGAAGCGCGTCAGCTCCGAGACGCCCTTCGTCGGATACAGCACCGTCACATCATCGGAGACCAACTGGAAGGCATCACGGTCACCCGTGACGATCGACACCTCGAACCCGAGGGCCTCGGCCTGCGTGGCCAGCGTGGCGATCACATCGTCGGCCTCGAAGCCGTCCACCGCGAAGCGCGGCACCTTCATCTGGTCCAGCAGCTCGCCGATCAGCTCCACCTGCCCCTTGAACTCATCAGGGGTCTTCGACCGCGTCGCCTTGTACTCCGCGAACTCCTCGGACCGCCACGTCTTGCGCGAGACGTCGAACGCCACCGCGAAATGCGTGGGCCGCTCATCACGCAACGTGTTCGCCAGCATCGACGCGAAGCCGTACACCGCGTTCGTCGTCCGGCCGTCGGCCGTCGTGAAGTTCTCCGCGGGCAGCGCGAAGAACGCGCGGTACGCCATGGAATGCCCGTCCATCAGGAGCAGACGGGGACGGCCTCCCTCCGCTGCCTCGCTGCCGGTCGGTCCTGGGGTTTTCGATGCCTTTGCTGCCACGCCCCCGATCCTGCCACGGCCCACTGACATTCCCCGCCACGCGCCCGCTACGCCACCGCTCCCCCGTGACAGGATCGGCCTCGTCGCACCCCATCCCACGACGGATCCCCATCCCACGGCGGATCCCACGACGGAGGATCACTGATGGCAGGCAAGCCTCCCGCCAACGACCCGGTCCAGGACGCACCCGACGTCACGGCACCGCAGCACGCCGCCGCCGGACTCCCCGCCATCTCCCACACCCTGCGCATCGCACAGCAGCAGATGGGCCTCCGCCGCACCGCACTGACCCTCCTCAAGGTCAACCAAAAGGACGGCTTCGACTGCCCCGGCTGCGCCTGGCCCGAACCCGACAAGCGCCACGCCGCCGAATTCTGCGAGAACGGCGCCAAGGCCGTGGCCGAAGAGGCCACCCTGCGCCGCATCACCCCCGCCTTCTTCGCCGCCCACCCCGTGAGCGAACTCGCGGACCGCAGCGGCTACTGGCTCGGCCAGCAGGGCCGGCTCACCCGGCCCATGTACCTCCCCGAGGGCGCCGACCACTACGAACCCGTCACCTGGGAGCGGGCGTTCGCGATCATCGCCGAGGAACTGGCCGCCCTCACCACCCCCGACGAGGCCGTCTTCTACACCTCGGGACGCACCAGCAACGAAGCGGCCTTCCTCTACCAGCTCTTCGCCCGCGAGTTCGGCACCAACAACCTGCCCGACTGCTCCAACATGTGCCATGAATCATCCGGTTCGGCACTGGTCGACACCATCGGCATCGGCAAGGGCAGCGTCCTGCTCGACGACCTCCACCAGGCCGACCTCATCATCGTCGCCGGCCAGAACCCCGGCACCAACCACCCCCGCATGCTCAGCGCCCTGGAGAAGGCGAAGAGCCGCGGAGCGAAGATCATCACCGTCAACCCGCTGCCCGAAGCGGGCCTGGAACGCTTCAAGAACCCGCAGAACGCCCGCGGACTCGCCGCCGGCGGCACCGCGCTCACCGACCTCTTCCTCCAGATCCGCATCGGCGGCGACCACGCCCTCTTCCGCCTCCTCAACAAACTCGTCCTCGAGACCGACGGCGCCGTCGACTCCGACTTCGTCCGCGACCACACCCACGGCTTCGAGGAGTTCGCCCGCACCGCCCGCACCGCCGACTGGGACGAGACCCTCACCGCCACCGGCCTGACGCGCACCGACATCGAACGCGCCCTGGAGATGATCCTCGCCTCACGGCGCACCATCGTCTGCTGGGCCATGGGCCTCACCCAGCACAAGCACGCCGTCGACACCATCAAGGAAGTCGTCAACCTCCTCCTCCTGCGCGGCGACATCGGCCGCCCCGGCGCCGGCGTCTGCCCCGTACGCGGCCACAGCAACGTCCAGGGCGACCGCACCATGGGCATCTTCGAACGCCCCGCACCCGCCTTCCTCGACGCCCTGGAAAAGGAATTCGGCTTCGCCCCGCCCCGCCACCACGGACTCGACGTCGTCCGCGCCATCCGCGCCCTCCGCGACGGCGAGGCCAAGGTCTTCTTCGCCATGGGCGGCAACTTCGTCTCCGCCACCCCCGACACCGACGTCACCGAAGCCGCCGTCCGCCGCGCCCGGCTCACCGTCCACGTCTCCACCAAGCTCAACCGCTCCCACGTGGTCACCGGCGCCCGCGCCCTCATCCTCCCCACCCTCGGACGCACCGAACGCGACCGGCAGGCGGGCGGCGACCAGTTCGTCACCGTCGAGGACTCCATGGGCATGGTCCACGCCTCACGAGGACGCCTCGAACCCGCGAGCCCCCACCTCCTCTCCGAGACCGCCATCGTCTGCCGCCTCGCCCGCGCCGCCCTAGGCCCCGGCAGCACCACCCCCTGGGAAACCTTCGAGAACGACTACGCCACCATCCGCGACCGCATCGCCCGCGTCATCCCCGGCTTCGAGGACTTCAACGCCCGCGTCGCCGAACCCGGAGGCTTCACCCTCCCCCACGCCCCCCGCGACGAACGCCGCTTCCCCACCGCCACCGGCAAGGCCAACTTCACCGCCTCCGCCGTCGACTGGCCCCGCGCCCCCGAAGGCCGCCTCCTCCTGCAGACCCTCCGCTCCCACGACCAGTACAACACCACCATCTACGGCCTCGACGACCGCTACCGGGGCATCAAGAACGGCCGCCGCGTCGTCCTCGTCAACCCCGACGACGCCCGCGCCCTCGACCTCGCCGACGGCTCCTACGCCGACCTCGTCAGCGAATGGACCGACGGCACCGAGCGCCGCGCCCCCGGCTTCCGCGTCGTCCACTACCCCACCGCACGCGGCTGCGCCGCTGCCTACTACCCCGAGACCAACGTCCTCGTGCCCCTCGACCACACCGCCGACACCAGCAACACCCCGGCCAGCAAATCCCTCGTGATCAGGGTCGAACCCGCCGGGGACGCCCGGCAGACGACCTGATAGGACGGTCCCGCAAGCAGACACGGCGTACAGACGAACAGAGAACAGGGGAGCCGAGACCATGGGCGAGCAGACCAGAACCACCTTCCCGCAGGAGATCCTCGACGCCTGGGCGGACAGCGGCATCGACCTCCCCACCCTCTTCTCCGCCGGACACCTCGGGGAGCGCATGGGCGTACGCGTCCTTACGGCGTCCCCCGAGCGCGTCGTCGGCACCATGCCCGTCGAGGGCAACACCCAGCCGTACGGCCTCCTGCACGGCGGTGCCTCCGCCGTGCTCGCCGAAACCCTCGGCTCCGTCGGCGCCATGCTGCACGGCGGCCCCGGCCGCATCGCCGTCGGCGTCGACCTCAACTGCACCCACCACCGCGGCCTGCGCTCCGGGCACGTCACCGGCACCGCCACTCCCGTGCACCGCGGCCGCACCAGCGCCACCTACGAGATCGTCATCACCGACGAGCAGGAGCGGCGCGTCTGCTCCGCCCGTCTCACCTGTGTCATCCGTGACCACAACGGCACCGCCGCCTGAACACTTCCCTCCCCCGCCGGTCCGCCCTAACGTTCCGGCATGAGGGCCGCACCCGCCACCTCGGTACGTCGACTCGGCGCCCTGGCCGCCCTGTTGACCGTCACCGCACTCGCCGTCACCGGCTGCGACAACACCGCGGCCGGTGACCACCACGCCGGGCCCACCGTCGCCCCGGCCGTCCGCACATGCACCGACCTCGTCGCGTACTGGGCCGAACAGGCCCTCACCCATGGGAAGTGGTCCGGACTCGACTGGGCGCAGAAAGGCCTCTCCACCGCCCAGGCCCGCATCCACGACGACATCGTCGAGGCCGCGCGCGCCGAGGAACAGCGGCACGGCACGGACTCCGCGCGGAAACTGATCCACCGTCAGGCAGCCCGGCGATGCGCCGCCGAGGACGGTGCCACCTGCTGCGCAGAACACGCACCCACACCCACAGCACCACTCGCAACACCTTCACCAAAACTGTGATCGGCGTCATAACAAGACAGTCACAGCATGGCCGCCACCTCTGCCCCGATTCGTCGCCCACCCCTTAGAGTCACGGCCATTCACCACCCGCCGGGCAGTTCGCACGTCCGCACCGCCGCACCCCACCCCTCGCCCGGCGAGCATGCGGCGCCTCACCAGGGCCACCGCGCCAGGGAAAGGACTCACCGTGCGACACCGTCCCCTGATCGTCCTCACCACCGCCGTCACCGCCGCGGCCCTCACCCTGACCGCCTGCGGATCACGCGACGACAAGGGGGGTGACAAGGGTGACGGCGGCAGCAAGGACACCGTGGTGATCGGCGTCGACTCCCCCCTCACCGGCTCGCTCACCGCCCTCGGCCAAGGCATCAAGAACTCCGTCGACCTCGCCGTCCGCACCGCCAACAAGAACAACGAGGTCAAGGGCATCACCTTCAAGGTCGAAGCCCTCGACGACCAGGCCGTCCCCAACACCGGCCAGCAGAACGCCGCCAAACTCGTCGCCGACAAATCCGTCCTCGGCATGGTCGGCCCCCTCAACTCCGGCGTCTGCCAGTCCATGCAGCGCGACTTCGCCAAGGCGAACGTCACCCAGGTCTCCCCCGCCAACACCAACCCCGCCCTCAGCCAGGGCGACGACTGGGCCTCCGGCAAGAAGAAGCGCCCCTTCAAGACCTACTTCCGCACCGCCACCACCGACATCATCCAGGGCCGCTACGCCGCCCAGTACCTCTACAACGACGCCAAGAAACGCAAGGTCTTCGTCGTCGACGACCAACTGGCCTACGGCGTCGGACTCGCCACCATCTTCTCCGGCGAATTCAAACACCTCGGCGGCCAGGTCGTCGGCACCGACCACCTCACCACCAAGGAAACCGACTTCTCCGGCATCGCCAACAAAATCAAGAACTCCGGCGCCGACTCCGTCTACTTCGGCGGCCAGTACCCCGAAGGCGGCCTGCTCTCCGGCCAGACCAAGAAGGCCGGCGCCCGCATCCCCGAAATGGGCGGAGACGGCATCTACGACCCCGCCTTCATCGAAGGAGCGGGCAAGGACGACGACGGCGACCTCGCCACCTCCGTCGGCTACCCCGTCGAACAGCTCGCCTCCGCCAAGAAGTTCGTCCAGGACTACAAGGACGTCGGATACAAGGACCCCTACGCCGCCTACGGCGGCTACTCCTACGACGCCGCCTGGGCCATCATCCAGGCCGTCAAGAAGACCGTCGAGGACAACAACGGCAAACTCCCGTCCAACGCCCGCGAAAAGGTCCTCGACGCCATGTCCAAGGTCTCCTTCGACGGCGTCACCGGCAAGGTCTCCTTCGACGAATACGGCGACACCACCAACAAGCAGATGACCGTCTACAAGGTCGTCGGCCACCAGTGGAAGTCGGTCAAGAGCGACACCTTCAAGGACTGAGTCCCCACCACCCGCGCGTACCGCGCGAGAACCACACCCTCGCGCGGTGCACCGCCCGAGACACCATCGGAGGCATGCGGTGCACGAACTGCCGCAAACGCTGGTCAGCGGACTCGCCCTCGGGGCCCTCTACGGCCTCATAGCCATCGGCTACACCATGGTCTACGGCATCGTCCAGCTCATCAACTTCGCCCACGGCGAGATCGTCATGATCGGTGCCTTCGGCGCCCTCACCATCCACCTCTGGCTGCCCGATGCCCCGCTCGGTGCCGTCCTCCCCCTCATGCTCCTCGGCGGCATCATCGCCTCTGTAGCCGTCGCCACCGCGGCCGAACGCTTCGCCTACCGGCCCCTGCGCGACGCACCCCGTCTCGCCCCGCTCATCACCGCCATCGGCCTGTCCATCGCCCTCCAGCAGATCGTCTGGTCCTTCTACCCCAACACCAAGAAGCCCCGTACCTTCCCCCACTTCAAGGGCCAGGCCTTCGAACTCGCGAGCAACATCCACATCCAGCGCGACGACCTCTTCATCTTCATCGCCGCCCCTCTGTGCATGATCGCCCTCGGCTTCTTCACCGCCAAGAGCCGCACCGGACGCGCCATGCAGGCCACCGCACAGGACCCCGACACCGCCCGCCTCATGGGGATCAACACCGACCGCATCATCGTCCTCGCCTTCGCCATCGGCGGCGCCTTCGCCGCCGTCGCCGCCGTCGCCCAGGGACTGCACATCGGACGGATCAGCTTCGACATGGGCTTCATCCTCGGCCTCAAAGCCTTCACCGCCGCCGTCCTCGGCGGCATCGGCAACATCTACGGCGCCATGCTCGGCGGGGTCGTGCTCGGCATCGCCGAGACGGCCGCCATCACCTACATCCAGGACATCCCCGGGATGCAACAACTCGGCGGCGGAAGCTGGAAGGACGTCTGGGCCTTCGCCCTGCTCATCGTCGTCCTCCTCGTCAGGCCACAGGGCCTGCTCGGCGAACGCGTCGCGGATCGGGCGTGAGACCCATGACCCCACAGAACACCACTGCCGGCACCACAGCCGACACCACAGCCGACGCCACCATCGAAACCACCCCGGTCATCCCCCTCCCGCTCTCCCTCGCCCGCGACTTCACCGCCCTCACCGCCGTCCTCACCGCGGCCTCCACCTTCACCGCCTGGACCTGGACCGACGCCTTCCCCGGCAACCTCACCATCACCGGCTACCCCGGCGGCCTCCAACTCCTCACCCTCACCGGTGCATTGCTCACCCTGCTCCACACCCTCGCCACCCGCGACATCCCCGGCCTCCGCTGGCTCAACCCCTCCGGCGGCCACACCGCCACCGCCCTCCTCGCGGCCGGAACCTTCGCCACCACGTGGTACACCCTCATCGCCATCGCCGAACAACTCGGCGGCATCGTCAACCTCGAACCCGGCGGCTACCTCGCCGCCCTCACCTCCCTCCTCACCCTCCTCAGCGCGCTCTCCCTCCCCATCGATCGCCGCACCTCCGCCTCCTACCCCGAGACCGGGCTCCTCCGCTCGCCCGTCATCCGCGGCATCGTGCGCACCGTACGGCCCGGCAGGAGCAACCGGCCCCTGCCATCCGCCCGGCCCCTGCCCACCTGGGCCGAAGTCCTCGTCATCGCCGCCTCGTTCGGCCTCGGCCTCACCGTCCTCACCTACGGTGTCGGCACCTCGTACGGCGAACTCTTCACCGGCTTCCTCCTCCTGACCGGCTTCGCCGCCGCCGCACTCCGCAAGGCCGGACTCCTCACCCGCCTCGCCGACCTCACCGCCCGGCACCAGGGCGCCACCACCACCATCGCCTTCCTCGCCGCCGCCGCCTTCCCCCTCACCCAGGACACCGACGAATACACCCTCATCATCGTCAACATCCTGATCTTCGCCACCGTCGCCCTCGGCCTCAACGTCGTCGTCGGCCTCGCCGGGCTCCTCGACCTCGGTTATGTCGCCTTCCTCGGCGTCGGCGCCTACACCGCCGCCCTCGTCTCCGGCTCCACCGCCTCCGTCTTCGGCGTCCACTTCCCCTTCTGGGCCGCCGCCCTCACCGGCGCCGCCGCCTCTCTCGCCTTCGGCGTCGTCATCGGCGCCCCCACCCTGCGCCTACGAGGTGACTACCTCGCCATCGTCACGCTCGGCTTCGGCGAGATCTTCCGCATCACGGCCCTCAACCTCGACGGCACCTCCGGCCCATCCCTCACCAACGGCCCCAACGGCATCCCCAACATCCCCGACCTCAACCTCTTCGGCTACGACTTCGGGGACTCCCACTCCCTCGGCGGGATCACCCTCAACCCCTACGCCAACTACTACCTCCTGATGCTCCTCTTCACCGTCATCGTCGTCCTCGTCTTCAGCCGCGCCAGCAACTCCCGCATAGGCCGCGCCTGGGTCGCCATCCGCGAGGACGAAACCGCGGCCAACGCCATGGGCATCAACGGCTTCCGCCTCAAGCTCCTCGCCTTCGCCCTCGGCGCCGCCCTCGCCGGACTCGCCGGCACCGTACAGGCCCACGTCATCCACACCACCGTGCCCGAGAGCTACGTCTTCGCCGGCCCCGTACCCCCCAACTCCGCCTTCCTCCTCGCCGCTGTCATCCTCGGCGGCATGGGCACCATCACCGGCCCGCTCCTGGGCGCGGCCCTGCTCTACCTCATCCCCGCCAAGCTCCAGTTCCTCCAGGACTACCAACTCCTGGCCTTCGGCGCGGCCTTGATCATCCTGATGCGCTTCCGTCCCGAGGGCATCATCCCCAACCGCCGCCGCCAGCTCGAGTTCCACGACACCGCGACCACCGGGGCGGAGGCATGACCACGATGACAACCACCCCCGTCCTCGCCGCCACCGGCGTCACCATGCGCTTCGGCGGTCTCACCGCCGTACGCGCCGTCGACCTCACCGTCGGCCAGGGCCAGATCGTCGGCCTCATCGGCCCCAACGGCGCCGGAAAAACCACCTTCTTCAACTGCCTCACCGGCCTCTACACCCCCACCGAAGGCACCGTCACCTACCAGGGCAACCGCCTGCCCGCCAAACCCCACCTCGTCACCCAGGCAGGCGTCGCCCGCACCTTCCAGAACATCCGCCTCTTCGCCAACATGACCGTCCTCGAAAACGTCCTCGTCGGCCGCCACAGCCGCACCAAGGAAGGCCTCCTCTCCGCCCTCCTGCGCACCCCCGCCTTCCACCGCGCCGAAACCACCTCCACCCAACGCGCCAGGGAACTCCTCGAGTTCACCGGCCTCGCCGCCAAGGCCGACCACCTCGCCCGCAACCTCCCCTACGGCGAACAGCGCAAGCTCGAGATCGCCCGCGCCCTCGCCAGCGACCCCGGCCTCCTGCTCCTCGACGAACCCACCGCCGGCATGAACCCCCAGGAGACCCGCACCACCGAAGAACTGGTCCTCGCCATCCGCGACCAGGGCATCGCCGTCCTCGTCATCGAGCACGACATGCGCTTCATCTTCAACCTCTGCGACCACGTCGCCGTCCTCGTCCAGGGCGAGAAGCTCGTCGAAGGCACCCCCGACACCGTCCAGAGCGACGAACGCGTCATCGCCGCCTACCTCGGCACCCCCTTCGAAGGCGCCCCCGGCGAGGACGAAGTCGCCGAAGTCGAAGCAGCCGAAGCCCACGCGGGGGAGGACGAGACCCGATGACCGCCCTGCTCGAAGTCGCCAACCTCCGCGTCGCCTACGGCAAGATCGAAGCCGTCAAAGGCATCACCTTCACCGTCGAACAGGGACAGGTCGTCACCCTCATCGGCACCAACGGCGCCGGAAAGACCACCACCCTCCGCACCCTCTCCGGCCTCCTCACCCCCCTCGCCGGCACCATCCGCTTCGACGGCAAACCCCTGCGCGGCATCCCCGCCCACCGCATCGTCGCCCTCGGCCTCGCCCACTCCCCCGAAGGCCGCCACATCTTCCCCCGCCTCACCATCACCGAGAACCTCCAGCTCGGCGCGTTCCTCCGCAAGGACACCCAGGGCATCGCCCAGGACATGCAACGCGCCTACGACCTCTTCCCCATCCTCGGCGAACGCGCCAAACAACCGGCCGGCACGCTCTCCGGCGGCGAACAGCAAATGCTCGCCATGGGCCGCGCCCTCATGTCCCGCCCCAAGCTCCTCATGCTCGACGAGCCGTCGATGGGCCTCTCGCCGATCATGATGCAGAAGATCATGAGCACCATCACGGAGTTGAAGGCCTCCGGCACGACCATCCTGCTCGTCGAGCAGAACGCCCAGGCCGCCCTCACCCTCGCCGACCGCGGCCACGTCATGGAGACCGGCCGCATCGTCCTCTCCGGCACGGGTGCGGAACTCCTCCACGACGAGTCGGTGCGCAAGGCGTACCTCGGCGAGGACTGAACGCGAAGGGGCTCGTACCGGCCGATGCCGGTACGAGCCCCTTCGCTGTGCGTCGTTACTGCCCCTGCGCCTTCTTCTCCTGCGCATCCTCGATGACCGCCTCGGCCACCTGCTGCATGGACATCCGGCGGTCCATCGACGTCTTCTGGATCCACCGGAACGCGGCCGGCTCGGTCAGCCCGTACTGCGTCTGCAGAACGCTCTTCGCCCGGTCCACCAACTTGCGCGTCTCCAGCCGCTGCGAGAGGTCGGCGACCTCCTTCTCCAGCGCCTTCAGCTCCGTGAACCGGGACACGGCCATCTCGATCGCCGGCACGACGTCGCTCTTGCTGAACGGCTTCACGAGGTACGCCATCGCGCCGGCGTCACGAGCGCGCTCGACGAGCTCGCGCTGCGAGAACGCGGTGAGCATCAGGACCGGGGCGATCGAGTCCGCCGCGATCCGCTCGGCCGCGGAGATGCCGTCCAGGACCGGCATCTTCACGTCGAGGATCACCAGATCCGGACGGTGCTCACGCGCGAGCGCAACCGCCGTCTCACCGTCGCCCGCCTCGCCCACGACGGAGTAGCCCTCTTCTTCGAGCATCTCCTTGAGATCGAGACGGATCAGCGCCTCGTCCTCGGCGATCACGACACGGGTGGTGTGCGGAGGGGTGTGCTGCGGCTCGTCGTCGACGGGCTGATTGGGCTCGGCGGCGCTCACGGGTCTCCGTTCCGTTCCGGGCTGGGGCCTTAGCAGCCTACCTAGCAGCGGGCCGCGACATGTACACGGTATGGTGTGACCAGCAACCGGCCCGGTTGGTGGAACTAGGTTAGACACGCGAGTCTCAAACACTCGTGCCCTTTCGGGCATGTGGGTTCGAATCCCACACCGGGCACCCACAACCTCCGCAAAGCGGAGCTTCCCCTTCTCGTGAATTTCATAAGCCTTCACAGTCTGAGCACACTTCATCGCCGACAGTGACGTCATGAAGTTTCACGGCAGCGAGGTCCGCCAGAAGGCACTCGATCTACTCCGCTCGGGGCTGGCAAACGCCGAGGTGGCACGACGGCTCCAGGTGCCTGTGGGCACAGTTAGCTACTGGCTGCATATGGACCGTTCCAAACGCGGGGAGTGTCCCGGCCCCCACACCCCAAAGTGCCCACGATGCGATGGCGGTGCGCTCGACGAGCCTGCGTACTCATACCTGCTAGGCCTGTACCTGGGCGACGGCCACATCATCCAGTGCGCTCAACACCGAGTACCCAGCCTCATGGTCACATGCGACAACGCATGGCCCGGGCTGATGGATGCATGCGAAGCGGCGATGCGCGCGGTCTTCCCCGACAACTCCGTGTGCCGAGTCCGGAGCACCGGCTGCCACAACGTGAAGATCTACTCCAAGCATCTGTGGTGCATGTTCCCGCAACACGGCCCCGGGAAGAAGCATGAACGAACGATCACCCTCGAGCCCTGGCAGCAGCAAGTAGTGGATGCACACCCCTGGGACTTCATACGCGGGCTCATCCACTCCGACGGCTGCCGGATCACCAACTGGACGACCAAAGTCGTGAACGGTGAGCGCAAGCGCTACGAGTACCCGAGGTACTTCTTCAGCAACAAGTCGGATGACATCCGGAAGCTCTTCACGGACACCCTCACCAAGGTGAGCGTCGAGTGGAGTACCCTCGCCCGCGGCAGCGACCCTTTCAACATCTCCATCGCCCGCCGCGCGTCCGTAGCGCTCATGGACACCCACATCGGCCCGAAGTACTGAACACCCCCGGCTCACCCTCACCCCCGAGGCGCATCGTCCTCCCCGACATGGTGCACCCGCACCAGGTTCGTGGAGCCCGGCGTCCCGGGGGGTGATCCGGCCGTGATGATGACCATGTCTCCCTTGCGACATCGCCCGATCCGCAGCAGGTACTCATCGACCTGGTCGACCATCTCATCGGTCGTCTGCACCATCGGCCCGAGGAAGGTCTCAACGCCCCACGTCAGGTTGAGCATTGCCCGCGTCCCCGGCTCCGGGGTGAACGCCAGGAGCGGGATCGGGGAACGGTACCGCGACAACCTCCGTACCGTGTCACCGGATTGAGTGAACGCGACGAGGAACTTCGCCCCGAGGAAGTCGCCCATCTCGGCCGCGGCACGCGCCACCGCACCGCCTTGCGTACGCGGCTTGCTCCGCTCCGTCAGCGGGGGCAGCCCCTTCGCCAGGACGTCCTCCTCCGCGGCCCGCACGATGCGGTCCATCGTCTTCACCGTCTCGACCGGATGCTTGCCGACGCTCGTCTCGCCGGACAGCATCACCGCGTCCGTCCCGTCGATGACGGCGTTGGCGACGTCGGACGCCTCGGCCCGTGTGGGACGGGACGCGTCGATCATCGAGTCGAGCATCTGCGTGGCGACAATGACCGGCTTCGCATTGCGCTTGGCCGACTTGATGGCCCTCTTCTGCACGATCGGGACCGTTTCCAGCGGCATTTCGACGCCCAGGTCGCCGCGCGCGACCATGATGCCGTCGAAGGCGAGGATGATCTCGTCGAGGTTCTCGACGGCCTGCGGCTTCTCGACCTTGGCGATGACGGGCAGCCGGCGCCCTTCCTCGTCCATCACCCGGTGAACGTCGTCGATGTCCTTCGCCGTTCGCACGAACGACAACGCGATGACGTCGGCGCCGATCCGCAGCGCCCACCTCAGGTCGTCGACGTCCTTCTCGGAGAGCGCGGGGACGGAGACGGCGACGCCCGGCAGGTTGAGGCCCTTGTGGTCGGAGACCATGCCGCCTTCGATGACGGTGGTCCGTACCCGGGGGCCGTCGACGCCAGTGACCTCGAGGCAGACGCGGCCGTCGTCGACGAGGATGCGTTCGCCCGCGCACACGTCGGCGGCGAGGCCGCCGTACGTGGTGCCGCAGTGGTGGCGGTCGCCGAGCACGTCCTCGACGGTGATGGTGAACTCGTCGTCGCGTTCAAGGAGTACGGGGCCCTCACGGAAGCGCCCGAGGCGGATCTTCGGGCCTTGAAGGTCGGCGAGGATGCCGACGCTGCGACCGGTTTCCTCCGCAGCCTTCCGCACCCGACGGTAACGCGCCTCGTGGTCGGCGTACGTGCCGTGGCTGAGGTTGAAGCGGGCGACGTCCATACCGGCTTCGACGAGTGCCTTGATCTGCTCGTACGAGTCGGTGGCGGGCCCAAGAGTGCAGACGATTTTCGCTCGGCGCATGCCACGACCATATGGGCTACTACCGGGTAGAGGATTGGCCGACTGCCACCGCCCAACGTCCTTTGGGTAAAAGCTTGTTGACAACTAGTGAAACGTGCACGGGGGCGCTCCGATGAGCACTCGGAGTGCCCCCGTCCGCCTGTCATCCGCCTGTCTCACAGCACCGGAGGGGTGATGGTGAGACGGGCGTTGACGTGGGCGTGGACGATCTGGCGCTGGGGTTCGAGGTCGAGCGCGGGGGCGCCCGCCGCTCCGCCGTACGCGGCGGCGCGCATCATGCCGCCGGCGGGCGCGACGGCGAGCGGGGTCTGATCCGCTTCCGTGTCGGCGAGTTCGAGGAGGGCGACCAGGCGGGAGCCGAGGGCGTCGGCGTATTCGCGGGCGCGCTGGACGGCGTCGTGCACGGCCTGGCGGCGGGCTTCGCGGTGGACGGACGAGTCGGGGCGCAGTCCCCACCAGGGGCCGTCGACGCGGGTGAGTTCGAGGTCGGCGAGGCGGGTGGTGAGTTCGCCGAGGACGGTGAAGTCGGTGAGTGTGGCCGTGATGTGGACGTGGCCGCGGTAGGAGCGGATGCGCTCGTGGCGGCCTTTTTCGTTGAGTTGGGGGGTGATGGTGAAGGCACCGGTCTCGAGTTTTTCGACGGCTTCGCCGTGGGCCTTGATGAGATCGAGTGCGTGGTTGTTGCGGCGGGTGAGGTCGTCGAGGGTTTTGCGGCGGTCGGTGCCGCGGGCGGTGAGGGTGACGCCGAGGTGGGCGATCTCGGGGTCGACCTCGATGCGGGCCTGGCCCTGTACGGCGATGCGGGGTGCGTCGGGGGTGCCGTAGGGCAGGGGTGGGCGGTCGTCGGGTGTCGTCATGGAGCAAGCATGGGGCAGTCATGTCGTTTCGGTCACCGGATCGCAACCTTGGAAGGGTGTCGCGAGGGCGGCGGGTGAGGTCAGAATCTACGCGCGTTGGTGCCGGGCCGTGGTGGCCCGGCCGTTGTGTGATCAGGGATGGGGAAGCGTAGATGGCGCTCAACCGCAGGAAGTTTCTGGGGCGTACGGCTGCGACGGGCGCGGGGGTGGCGCTGACGGGCGCGATCGGCGCGTCCCCCGCGGTGGCGGCGCCGGAGGGGCACCGGAAGAAGCGGCGGTACTCGCTCACCGTGATGGGGACGACGGACCTGCACGGCAATGTCTTCGACTGGGACTATTTCACGGACGCGAAGTTCCAGGACAAGGCGCACAACGACGTGGGTCTGGCGAAGGTTTCGACGCTGGTGAATCACGTCCGCAAGGAGAAGGGGCGCCGCAACACTCTTCTCATCGACGCGGGTGACACGATTCAGGGGACGCAGCTGGCGTATTACTACGCCCGTGTGGAGCCGATCACGCATGCGCATGGTCCGGTGCATCCGATGGCGAAGGCGATGAACGCCATGGGCTATGACGCGGCGGCGGTGGGCAACCACGAGTTCAATTACGGCATTCCGGTGCTGCGGAAGTTCGAGCAGCAGTGCCACTTCCCGTTGCTGGCGGCGAATGCGCTCGACGCGAAGACGTTGCGTCCGGCGTTCCGGCCGTATGTGATGAAGCGGGTACGCACTCCGTACGGTCGTGATGTGCGGGTGGCGGTCCTGGGGTTGACGAATCCGGGGATCGCGATCTGGGACAAGGCGAACGTCCACGGGAAGATGGTGTTCCCGGGCCTGGAGGAGCAGGCGGCGAAGTGGGTGCCGAAGCTGCGGTCGATGGGTGCGGACGTGGTGATCGTGGCGGCGCATTCGGGGGCGGACGGTTCGTCGTCGTACGGTGACGCGCTGCCGTACGTGGAGAACGCGGCGGCGTTGGTGGCGGAGCGGGTGCCCGGTATCGACGCGATTCTGGTGGGCCACGCGCATGTGGAGATACCCGAGTACCGGGTGACGAACAAGAAGTCGGGCAAGCCGGTGGTGTTGTCGGAGCCGCTGAAGTTCGGGCAGCGGCTGACGGTGTTCGACTTCGATCTGGTGTGGGGCCGGGGCTGCTGGCAGGTGGAGTCGGTGTCGGCGAAGGTGCTGAACTCGAACACGGTGCCCGAGGATCCGGCGATCACGCGTCTGGTGCGGGACCAGCACCGGAAGGTGGTGGCGTATGTGAACGAGCGGATCGGTTCGTCGACGGCGGCGATGAGCTCGGCGGAGGCTCCGTACAAGGACACGCCGATTCTGCGTTTCATCAACATGGTGCAGGCGCGGACGGTGAAGGCGGCATTGGCGGGTACGGCGTACGCGTCGTTGCCGGTGCTGTCGCAGGCGTCGTGCTTCTCTCGTACGGCGGCGGTGCCGGCGGGTGAGGTTTCGGTGCGCCAGGTGGCGGGGCTGTATCCGTTCGAGAACACGCTGGAGGCGCGGCTGTTGACGGGTGCGCAGGTGCGGGCGTATCTCGAGCACTCGGCCCGGTATTACGTCCGTACGCCGGCCGGTGCTCCCGTCGATCCGGCGAAGCTGACGAATGCCGAGAAGATCCCGGACTTCAACTATGACGTCGTGAGCGGTCTTTCGTACGAGATCGACATCGCGAAGGAGCCGGGTCGGCGGATCGCGAATCTGCGGTTCGAGGGCAAGCCGCTGGACGACGGGGCGCGGTTCGTTCTGGCCGTGAACAACTACCGGGCCAGCGGCGGGGGGAACTTCCCGCACGTGGCCCGGGCGCAGCAGTTGTGGGCGAATTCGGAGGAGATCCGGAACACGATCATCGGCTGGGTGCGGTCGGAGCGGACGATCGATGTGGGGCGTCTGTCGTCAGTGGACTGGAAGTTGACGCGGGATGGTGTGCCGCTGTTCTGAGGCGGTGTGTGAGGTGGCGTGGGGCCGCGGTGCGGAGTTCCGTGGCTCCAGGCCGAAGGTGGTGAAGGCGGTGCGCTGGGGCAGGGCGTAGTGGGTGGTGCCGGTGATGGTGTTGAGGATGGTGGCGCTGCGCCAGGCGGTGAGGCCGAGGTCGGGGGTGCCGACGCCGTGGGTGTGGGTTTCGGCGTTCTGGACGTGGATGGCGCCCTGGACGAGGGGGTCGAGGACGAGGCGGTGGTGCCGGTCGATGCGGGGCCGGCCGGAGGAGTCGCGGCGGATGTAGGGGTCGAGGGCGGCGAGGAGGGTGTCGACGCGGCGTTCGCGGTAGCCGGTGGCGAGGACGACGGCGTCGGTGGTGAGGCGGGAGCGGGCGCCTTGGGGGGCGTGCTCGAGGTGGAGTTCGACGCGGGTGGTGCCGACGCGTCCGGCGGTGCGTACGAAGACTCCCGGGGTGAGGGTGGTGTCGGGCCAGTCACCGTGGAGGCTGCGGCGGTAGAGCTCGTCGTGGATGGCGGTGATGGTGTCGGGGTCGATGCCCTTGTGGAGTTGCCATTGCTGGGGCAGGAGTTGGTCGCGTACGGGTTCGGGGAGGGAGTGGAAGTAGTTGGTGTAGTCGGGGGTGAAGTGTTCGAGGCCGAGCCTGCTGCGTTCCATGGGGGCGAAGGCGGGGGTGCGGGCGAGCCAGTGGAGTTTTTCGCGTCCGGTGGGGCGGTGGCGCAGGAGGTCGAGGAAGACCTCGGCGCCGGACTGTCCCGATCCGATGACGGTGATGTGGTCGGCGGCGAGGAGCTCGGCGCGGTGCGCGAGGTAGTCGGCGGAGTGGATCACGGGGACGCCGGGGGCCTCGGCGAGGGGGCGCAGGGGTTCGGGGATGTGGGGGGTGGTGCCGACGCCGAGGACGAGGTTGCGGGCGTAGGCGCGGCCGAGGGCTTCGGCCTCGCCGTCGGGGTCGAGCTGGGTGTAGTCGATCTCGAAGAGGACGCGCTCGGGGTTCCAGCGGATGGCGTCGATGTGGTGGCCGAAGTGGAGGCCGGAGAGGTTGAGGCTGACCCAGCGGCAGTAGGCGTCGTATTCGGCGCGCTGGATGTGGAAGCGCCCGGAGAAATAGAAGGGGTAGAGGCGGTCTCGGGACTTGAGGTAGTTGAGGAAGGTCCAGGGGCTGGCGGGGTCGGCGAGGGAGACGAGGTCGGCGAGGAAGGGGACCTGGAGGGTGGTGCCGTCGATGAGGAGGCCGGGGTGCCAGTTGAAGGTGTGGTTCTCGTCGTAGAAGGCGGTGTGGAGGTCGGCGAGGGGGTGGGCGAGGGCCGCGAGGGAGAGGTTGAAGGGGCCGATGCCGATGCCTGCGAGGTCGAGTGGGCGGTCGGGGGCGTTGGTGGGGCTGGGGGGGTTGGTCATGCGGTGTGCGACCTTCCACGAGTCCGAATGTATGTTCGAGGCGAACGGCACCCGGCTGCCCTGGAGGATCCCGGCAGGGACCCCCTGGCGCCCCGGGCGCCCGGCGGCCGACTCAAGCTACCGGCTGTATCCGATCAGTGACGTCCGGTGGGATGGGGTTCGCCCGATGGTGGTACCTGCCCGGTCGCGCGGCCCGGCCGGGCTCCCCGAGGGGGCGTGGCGGGGGCATGGACGGGGTGCGCGGCAGAGCCGGGGGGCGTCTTCGACTACCCTGCACACCATGGCCATGATGAACCTCGCTATCGACTTCGGACCGCTGAAGCCCGAACCCGCCCCCCTCGTGATGGGCTTCGTGCTCTTCTTCATCGTCTTCATCGTGATGGCGAAGGGGATCCTGCCCAAGATCAACAAGGTCCTCGCCGAGCGTGAGCGGGCCACCGAGGGCACGTTCGAGTCGGCGGAGGAGACGCGCGCCGAGGCGGAGCGGGTCCACGCCGAGTACCAGGCGCTGCTGGCCGACGCGCGGCACGAGGCGGCGCGGCTGCGGCAGGAGTCGGTCGAGCAGGGCAACGCGATCATCGCGGATCTGCGGGCCGAGGGCCAGCGCCAGCGCGAGGAGATCATCTCCGCGGGCCACGCCGTGATCGACGCGGAGCGTGCGGTCGCGGAGGCCGAACTGCGCGAGCAGGTCGGCAAGCTGGCCACGGAGCTGGCGGGCCGGATCGTCGGCGAGCCGGTCGAGGACCACGTGCGCGAGAGCGGCGTCGTCGACCGCTTCCTCGAGGACCTGCGGACGGCGAAGGCGTCGGACGCGGTGGAGGACAAGCGCGGCTGATCCGCGCGGACAGCAGACAGCAGAGCATTGGGCCCCGGCGCCCGTTCCCGGAAGGGAGCGGGCGCCTTTGTCATGACGTGCCTAGGCCCGGGCGATGGTCTCGTGGTGGCGGATGACCTCGGCGATGATGAAGTTCAGGAACTTCTCGGCGAAGGCCGGGTCGAGCTTGGCGTTCTCGGCGAGGTCGCGCAGCCGGGCGATCTGGCGGGCCTCGCGGCCGGGGTCGGCAGGTGGCATTTTGTGGGCGGCCTTGAGATGGCCGACCTGCTGGGTGCACTTGAAGCGTTCGGCGAGCATGTGGATGACGGCCGCGTCGATGTTGTCGATGCTGTCGCGCAGGCGGAGGAGCTCGGCCTGGACGGCCGCGTCGTCGGCCCCGGGATTGGTGCTGTCCTTCATGCTGACCCACCCTATGCGGACAGTGGCGATCATCAGATGACCGGTGGATGCGCCGGGTCCGGGATCCGGTCGCTCCAGCCGCCGGGGACGCTGCGGCCCTGGCGTTCGCGGAAGTGGATCGGGGCGGTGCCGACGCGGCGGGCGAAGAGCCGGCTGAAGTAGGCGGGGTCGTCGTAGCCGACGCGGCGGGCGACGGCGGCCACGGGCAGTTCGGTGGCGGCGAGGAGCTCCTTGGCCCGCCCGAGGCGGATGCCGAGCAGGTAGTCCTTGGGGCTGCACCCGGCGCTGCGGCGTACGACGGTGCGCAGGGCGGCGGGGGTCATGCCGTGGCGGGCGGCGTGCTGGGCGACGGACAGGGGCAGGAAGGCGTCGCGGGCGAGGGCCACCAGGACGGGGTCGCCGTCGGGGCCGGTGTCGGCGCGGGCGCGGCGCAGGGCGACGAGGAGTTCGTGCACGGCGGCGGCGGTCTCGACCTCGAGGAGCGGGTTGCCGCGGCGGGCCGCGCGGGCGATGCGGGCGACGACGGCGCGGGCGCCGATGGTGTCGGTGAGGGGGACGACGGGGTGCCCGGTGCCGATGTAGCCGAGCTCGGTGTAGGCGGCGACGGCGGTGCCGGCGAAGTCGACGAAGCTCTCGTCCCAGCCGCTGCCGTCCGCGGCGCCGTAGTGGTGGAGGACGCCGGGCAGCAGCCACAGCAGGGCGGGGGCGGTGACGGGGTGCGTACGTCCGTCGGGGGTGCGGTACCAGCCGCTGCCGGCGCTGATGACGACGGCGACGTGGTGGTCGAGGGTACGGGGGCCGACGGTGGGCAGGGCGCCGTGCTGGAGACCGACGCCGAGGCAGACGAGGCCCAGCCGGTGGTGGACCGGTCCGGGCGTGAAGTACCGCATCCAGGTGTGATACACGCGCCGTCCTTCCTCGGTCCCCCGGAGTGGTTCCGTCCAAGCAGCGCCGATCTTTGTCCATGGCCGTCTTCCCCGCCAGAGGGCGAGGATGCCGGTGTGACGGCGGAGTTCATGGTGGACGGGCGTCCGGTGCGACTGCTGTCGGGTGCGATGCACTACGTGCGGGTGCACGAGGGGCTGTGGGCGCACCGGCTGGGGATGCTGCGGGCGATGGGGCTCAACTGCGTGGAGACGTACGTGCCGTGGAACTGGCACGAGCGGGCGCGGGGCCGGTGGCACGACCCGGGCGCGCTGGGCCGGTTCCTGGACGCGGCGAGTGCGGCGGGCCTGCGGGCGATCGTGCGCCCCGGCCCGTACATCTGCGCCGAGTGGGAGAACGGGGGCCTGCCGCATTGGCTGACGGGGCCGCTGGGGTCGCGGGTGCGCACGAGCGACGAGGAGTATCTGCGGGCGGTGGACGGCTGGTTCGAGGCGGTGGCGGACCAGGTGGTGGGGCGGCAGGCGGACCGGGGCGGTCCGGTGGTGCTGGTGCAGGTGGAGAACGAGTACGGCTCGTACGGCAGCGACCGGCCGTACCTGGAGCATCTCGTCGGGAAGCTGCGGTCGTCGGGGGTGACGGTGCCGCTGGTGACGTCGGACGGGCCGGAGGATCACATGCTGACCGGCGGCACGGTGCCGGGGGTGACGGCGTCGGTGAACTTCGGTTCGGGGGCGCGCGAGGCGTTCGGGGTGCTGCGGCGGCACCGGCCGCACGGGCCGTTGCTGTGCATGGAGTTCTGGTGCGGCTGGTTCACGTACTGGGGCGGCGAGGGCGTGGTGCGGGACGCCCGGGAGGCCGCGGCAGCGCTGCGGGAAGTACTGGACTGCGGCGCCTCGGTGAACATCTACATGGCCCACGGGGGCACGAGTTTCGGCGGCTGGGCGGGCGCCAACCGGTCCGGGGAGGATTTCCGCGGGGCGCTGCGTCCGATCGTCACGTCCTACGACTACGACGCGCCGGTCGACGAGTACGGGCGCCCGGCCCCGAAGTTCTGGGCCTTCCGCACCGTACTGGCGGACTTCGCGGACTCCCCTCCCCCCGAACTCCCGCCGCCTCCACCGTCGTTGCCGTCGCGCCTCTCCGTACGCCCGGACGCGTGGGCACCGCTCGCCGCGGTCATGGACGCGGTCGGCGGCGAGGAGACCGAGGGCGCGCTGCCGCCGTCCTTCGAGGAACTCGGCGTCGACCGCGGCGTGGTCCGCTACCGCTTCGCGCTGCCCGGGCCGCGCCCGGCCCTGCCGCTGTCCGTGGCGGGCCTGCGCGACCGGGCGGTGGTGTACGTCGACGGAGTGCGCACGGCCGTGCTGACCGCCGAGGACGGCCTGATCGGCGAGGTGGCGGGCCCGGCGTCGGTGGAGCTGTGGGTGGAGTCGCTGGGCCGGGTCAACTACGGCCCGCGGCTGGGCGAACGGAAGGGCCTCACCGGCGGACTGCTGCACGAGCGGCAGTATGTGCACGGCGTACGGGCGCGGGGGCTGCCGCTCGACGCGCTGGAGGTGCCCGGGGCGCTCGAGGCGGTGCCGTGGCGCCCGTCCGGCACCGCCGCCGGCGCCCCGGGCCTCTACCGGGCCCGGTTCTCCATCCCGGCCGCCGGGGACGCGCTGCTCGAACTGCCGGGCTGGTCCGGCGGGTTCGCGTGGGTGAACGGCTTCTGTCTGGGCCGCTACCGGGCCGAGGGGCCGCAGCGCGCACTGTACGCACCCGGCCCGGCGCTGCGCGAAAGCGACAACGAGCTGCTGATCCTGGAATTCGAGGAGGCGGGCGAACCGCTGGTGCGGCTGGGCGGACTCCCGCCCCTCCCCACATCCCGCTGATCACCGGCCGATGACGGTGACCAGCGGGACGGCCCCTGTGGGGGGTCTTTTCCCTAGATCGTGCACCGTGAAGCAGTCATGGCGGAATTCAACGGCCTTCTCTGGCCCCGGTTTTCCGTAACTCCCCGCCTGCCCCACCCGCCCCGTGTACGATGCCCGGCCGATGCCGCTCCCCCGCGGCGGCGCCGGCCGTGGCCACACCCTGCTGCCCCGGGCGCGCGGTGACCATGGACAAACGAGAACGGGCGGTTGGACTCTCGGTGCGCGTCGCTTGCGCGTCACCGCTCAGTTCGCGGCCTGCCGGTCGTCGTAGGCGGTGCGCGCCGCGATGACCTCGCCGATGTTCTCCTCGGCCCAGATCTTGATCTCCCGCATCAGCGGCAACAGCCGCTCCCCCAGCGGTGTGAGCGCGTAGTCGACGCGGATGGGCACGGTCGGGGTCACGGTCCGGGAGACGAAGCCGTCGCGCTCGAGGTTGCGCAGGGTCTGGGTGAGCATCTTCTGGCTGACGCCCGCGAGCTTATGAGAGAGGTCGCAGTAGCGCTGTGGCCCCTCGGCAAGTGCGTTCACCGCCAGACTGACCCATTTGTCGCCGATGCGGGAGAGCAGATTCCGGGCCGGACACGCCGCGAGGTAGGCGTCGTAGGCGGCCTGTTCGGGTGTGCGCGGCGTGGTCATGACTCTCCTTCGCGTGGGGAACGCACTCTGAAGTGCGTACTTCCTTATGGAGAGTAGCTCTCCATAAGGTCGGAGGCGGCAGCACGAGAACAGAACTCGACGCGAGGAGAAGCATGACCATGCACGCAGTGACGGTGCGGTCGTTCGGCGGCCCGGAGGTCCTGGAGTACGGGGAGGTGCCGGTGCCCGCCGCCGGGCCCGGGCAGGTACGGATCCGCGTCGAGGCCGCCGCCGTCAACCCGGTCGATATCGCCACCCGTTCGGGACTGCTCGCCGAGGCGGGCCTGATGGCGCCGCGCGGGACGACCGGCATCGGCTGGGACGTCGCGGGCGTCGTCGACGAAGTCGGCACGGGCGTCGCCGGGTTCGCCCCGGGCGACCGGGTGATCGGCCTCCGCGACCGGCTGGACGTGCCCCTGGGCACGTACGCCGAGTACGTGGTCCTGGACGCCGGCGCCGTCGCACCCGCCCCCGCCGACACCCCGGCCGCCGAGGCGGCCACGCTCCCCCTGAACGGCCTCACCGCACTGCAAGCCCTGGACGCCCTTGCCCTCCGGCCCGGCGCGACCCTGCTCGTCACCGGGGCCGCGGGCGGGGTCGGCGGCTTCGCCGTCGAACTCGCCGCACAGCGCGGCCTGCGCGTGGTGGCCTCGGCCGCTGCGGGGGACGAGGAGTTCGTACGCGCCGCCGGTGCCGAGTGGTTCGTCCCCCGCGCCGACGACCTCGCCGACCGCGTCCGCGCCCTCGTACCGGGCGGCGTGGACGCCGTCCTGGACGCCGCCGTCCTCGGCGTCCGCGCCCACGCCGCCCTGCGCAACCGCGGCACCTTCGTCTCCGTCGTCGCGGGCGGCGCCCCCATGCCGCTGCGGGGCACCACGGTGACCGAACTGTGGGTCGCCGCCGACACGGACGGCCTCGCGCACCTCTCCACCCTCGCGGAGAAGGGCCAGTTGACCCTCCGCCTTGCCGCCACGCTGCCCCTGCGGGAGGCGGCACAGGCCCACACGCAGCTCGCGGAGGGCGGAGTACGGGGCCGTCTGGTGCTTGTGCCGTAAGGCACTTGTAGAGTCCGGCGCATGATCGCCGCATACATGTACACCGTGATCGACTGCCCGGACCCTGCCCCGCTGGCCGCCTTCTACGGCGAGATCACCGGCTGGACCGTGGACGCCACCGACCCGACATGGGTATGGCTGACCGCCCCGGACGGCCGGCGGATCGCCTTCCAGGGCGTCGAGGAGTACCACCCGCCCCGCTGGCCCGACCCGTCCCACCCCCAGCAGTTCCACCTGGACTTCGAGGTCCCCACGCGGGAGGACGTCCTGCGCGCCGACCGCGAAGTACTCGCACTCGGCGCGATGTTCCTGCACGACAGCGGGGGCAGCAAGCGGGGGTTCCGGGTGTACACGGATCCGGCGGGGCACCCGTTCTGCCTGTGCTACGGGCAGAGTTGAACCCCGGCCTCCTCGGCATCGCCGCAGCCCTCATCAACTGCCGTCGGTTCACCGGGGGAGGGACTTCGCAGAGCGCCGCATGCGGCAAACCGAGCCGCAGGTGTGCCAGCGTAACCAGCAGCCGGTCCACGAAGACCAGCCGCTGCTTCGGTCCGGCACCTGCCGCCCGGCGCCGGTCCTGGCCCCGCCGCCGGCGCAGCGCCGACTCGCGCGGGAGACCCCGGGCAGGGCAGGATGGGAACAGGCCGCACGGGCCCAGGCAGGCATCACAACTCGCCTAACCCGTGCGGCCCTTCTCACATCGCGGGCAGATCGCGACCACAAGTCCTACGAGTGTGTCCGCCATACCACCGCCTGGGCGACGATGACCCTCTCACCGTTGAAAGTGACCGCAGGGCCTTCGTGCAGTTCGTAGCCCAGGGCTATCGCTTCGCTCACACGATGGCAGAACGCGGCGTCGTCCGGGCCGGTCAAGACTCGGTAGATCGGCAATCCGTCTGGTGGTGTACCCATGAAGAGAAAGATCTCATGCGCACCCGCCCACCGAGCCAGCGACCAGAATTCCCAAGGCCAATCGTTCCCAAGGCCGTAAGAGGCCCGGGGAACAGTTCTCACAAGGTGCATTCTGTGCTTGCCGCAGCGACCTCGGTTCGAACTCCGTTGGTCATCCGTGCGCCGATCGCAGGTGGCACCCCATTTCCGCCGTCCACGAGATCGCCGCTTCTCTGTTGCCCTCGCGCGTCGCCCGGTAGTACTCGGCCTTGATCTGGGCGCAGCGCGTACAGCGGGTGGCCAGGGGCTGGAGGACGGGGCTCCGCGCTTCGCCGTTGTCGGGTGTCGTCATGCCGCCAGACGCTAAGGAGGCCGCTCTGCGGCGGGCAATGGCACTTTGGCCGGGCAGCCCGCACAAGTGCCACAGCAGTTCACATCGGTACGCCGATCGCATCGGCGAGGATGCGCATGTCCGGTGTGAGTGTCCGGCGCTTGTCGATCACGCGGCCGAGGATGTCGCGGGCGTAGCGCTGGTTGGCCAGCCACTGGGGGGCCACGGACCAGATGCCGTGCAGGACGTCGACGGCCTCGGCGTACTGCCGCGAGCGCACGTGGGCCTCGGCCACGTCGAGCAGGTGCCGGTTGCGGTTGTTGGACGTCGGGCGCAGGCCCTCGACCGGCATGCGCTGGGCGAGAGTGAGGACCACATCCGGGCGGTCGGCGATCATCGCGTTCTCGGCTCGCTTGAGTGCCACGGTCGTGGGGCCGAAGGCGCGCAGGAAGTCCTTGCCGGGGGCGTACTCGCCTCCCATCGCCACGGCAGCGGCATGGGCAAGGCGCAGGGCGTCATCCGCTTCGCCCGAGCGGTTGTCGCGTGCGGCCGCTGCCGACAGGCGCAGCAACAGCCAGCCCCAGCCGCTCAGTTCCGCCGCCGAGGCCCGTGACATGCGCGGCTCAACCTCGTCGGTCCAGCGCGCCGCGAGTTCACGGCCCGCGCCGAGCCGGCCCTGGCGCAGCAGCAGCCAGCATTGGGTGCTGGCGGTGGCCGCGCCCTGGAGTGCGTCAGGTGATTCGGCCAGGGAGCGCTCCAGGGCTGTCGCCGCGGCTTCGTACTGGCGGGTCTGGGTGAGGAGCCAGCCGGTGAGGTGCATGAGGCGGGCACGCAGCGCCTGCCCCGCGTCGTCCGTCTCGGTCAACGCATCCGTGTCACGGATCAACGCGGGGAGGATTGCCGCGAGTTCGGCGTATTTGTCGCCGGAGAACAGCGGCAGGGCTGATGCGAGCGCGCTGCGGATTCCGGAGGCGGTGGGCGGTTCGTCCGGCTCGTCGGAGCGGGCGGCCGTACCGCCCGCCAACGCCTCGTGGACAGGCGCCCACTTGCCGGTGTCCCGCGCCTCCGGTGGGCCGCCGTCCATGAGGTGGGTCGTCGGTACGCGGAGGGCCACCGCGAGCCTTCGTGCCGTTTCCAGTCGCGTGTCGCTCCGGTCGCCTTGCTCGAGCTTGCGGATCAGTGACAGCGAGACGCCGGATTCGTCTGCCAGTTCGCATTGGCTCATACCGCGGCGCTTGCGTACGTCCCGGAGTCGTTCGCCGACAGTGGCGCTCATGGACCGAGCGTACGCCCGGTCCCGTACCCCCTCAGGCCAGTTCCAGCTCCGCCGCCACCGCGCGCAGCGCCGCGCCCCCGCCGCCCACGATCGGGGTGCCGTGGCCGAAGCAGACCGTCTCGATGCCCTCGAGGGCGGCCTGCTTGCGGAAGGAGGCGATGACGCCGGGCCAGTCCTCGTTGAAGACGCCCGGCATGAGGCGGTCGACGTTGGCGATGGTGTCGCCCGTGAACAGCACGCCCGATGTCGTCATATGGAGGGCGATGCTGCCCGGGGTGTGGCCCTCGACCGAGACCACCCGTACGTCCTCGCCCCAGTCGAGGGTGTCGCCGTCGGTCAGTTCGCGGTCGACGCGGCACGGCGGGGCGCCGTCGATGTCCGGGATGGTGGCGTGGACGGCTTCGAAGATCGGTACTTCCCAGTCGAGGAGCGGGGGTGTGGTCTCGGGCAGTTCGCCGCGGATGACGGCCGCGTCGGCCTTGCCGGCCAGGACGCGGGCGCCGGTGGCCTTCGCCAGGTCGGCGGCGGAGCCGGTGTGGTCGTAGTGGGCGTGGGTGAGCACGATCTCGCGTACGTCGCCGGGGCGGGCGCCCAGTTCCTCCAGCGCGGCGAGGATCTGCGGTGCGCAGTCGGGGAGGCCGGTGTCGACCATGGCCCAGCCGGAGTCGTCGCGCAGGCGGACGAGGTAGGCCTGGCCGACGGTGAAGCTCAACATCCATATGCGGTCGGTGACTTGCTTGGTGTCCATGGCGGCCACGCTAGTGATCATCCGTTACAGGTCCCAGGGTATTGCGCCCTTGGCGGATTGAGCCCCCGGCGAACATCACTCCGCGTTCTCGAGCGCAGCTCGCTGTCGCGGTGTCAGTTCGTCCTCGTCGACGCGCCGGAGCAGTGCGGCGTGGCGGCCCGCGGGGCACCAGCCGTACTGGCGGCGGCCGAGGCGGATGGTGGTGAGGGAGAACGAGGGGTTCCAAGTGCGCCAGAAGACATGG
This sequence comes from Streptomyces sp. SX-6, assembly GCF_059089585.1. Taxonomy (NCBI): domain Bacteria; kingdom Bacillati; phylum Actinomycetota; class Actinomycetes; order Kitasatosporales; family Streptomycetaceae; genus Streptomyces; species Streptomyces sp. SX-6. Next base: position 86,724 of record NZ_JBTHHU010000030.1, read on the forward strand.
CCCTTGGTGCAGATGACGGGGGTTTCGGACATTTCTTTCACACCTCCAGGAGTCGCTCGCTGGTGAAGCGGGTGGCCAGGGCGGCCATCAACGCCAGGGCGGCGCAGGCGCATCCGGCGGCGTAGGACCAGGAGAAGACGGAGTAGGAGCCCGGGTCGGCGGCCAGGTAGAGCGTGGCGGCCAGGGCGGGGAGGACTGCGGCCAGGCGGACGGGGCCGCCGTTGAGGCCTGCGGTGACCTTGAGCCAGGCGGGGCGGGTGAAGGCGACGAAGGTGAGCAGCGCGGTGGCCCACAGCATGGACGCGAGCGGGACGATCAGCGCGGTGGCGAGGTATTCGCCGGTCGGGTGGATCGTGCTGCCGCCGATGAGGAGGACTGCCGTCGCCAGGCCGAGGGAGGTTCCGGCGAGGACGGTCCAGGCGAGGAAGGAGAAGGCGAAGGCCGTCGTGGCGTAGCCGAGGAAGAGGGCGCGGGGGCGCAGTGAGGTGGCCAGGAGGCTTTCCATGACTCCGCCCGAGACGTCGGGCGCCAGGATGGAGCGGCTGACCGTGAGGCCGGTCAAGCAGGCGGCGACGGCGAGGAGATGGGGCGCGGTGAGCAGACCCGTGGCCATGGCGGCGTCGACGGTGCTGACGGTGCCATGGCCGGTTCCGACGCGCAGGGGGCCTGTGGCGGGCAGTTGCGGGGTGCCGTGGATGCCGCCGGGGAAGGCCTGGGGCAGTACGAACAGGAGCAGGACGACGCCGGCGGCCGCGGCGGCCGGGATGGCGAGTACCTGTCTGCCCTGTTGTGCCCAGGTGCGGGCGGCGAGGGCGCGGGCGAGGTGGCGGCCGGTCACGTCGGGTCCTCCAGGAGGCGGCGCGCGAGGGTGTCGGGGTCGGCGGTGATCCGGTCGACGCCGAGGACCGTGGCGCCCGAGGCGACCGCGGCGGCGACGAGTTCGCCGATCGTCGATCCGGGCGGTACGTCGATGCGTATCCGTCCGTCGTCGAGCGGGAGGGAGGGGGCGGCCTCGTCGGGCCAGGGGCCTTCGCACCGTACGGCGTAGGCGTCGGGTTCACGGGCGGAGAGGGCGGAACGGGCCGAGAGGCGGCCGTCCTTGAGGACGAGGATCCGGGTGGTGATGCTGAGTGCTTCGGGCAGGTTGTGGGTGGAGTAGAGCACGGTGCGGGTGCGGGACCAGTCGCGGATGAGGTCGCGGACGAGCGCGGAGGTGACGGGGTCCAGGCCCGTGAGCGGTTCGTCGAGCAGCAGGATCGACGGGTCTCCGAGGAGGGTACGGGCGAGGTCGACGCGCTGCAGCTGTCCGCGGCTGAGGCGTCCCGTGCGGCGGTTCCACAGCGGGTCGAGGGTGAAGGTGTCGCGTACGGCGGCGAGGCGCCGCTCGCGCGGGGCCGGGTCGGGGCAGCGCAGCGCGGCCCAGAACTCGAGGTTGCGGCGCACCGTCAAGTCGCCGGAGACGGCGGCGCGGTGGCCGAGGTAGGCGATGGCGTCCTTGGCCCCGGGGCGGGTGCGCAGGTCGTCGCCGCCGACGGTGACGCGTCCGGCGAGCGGGGCGAGGATGCCCGCCATGACGCGCATGAGCGTGGTCTTCCCGGCGCCGTTGCGGCCGAGCAGTGCGTACACGCCCGCGGAGAGGGTGGCGTCCACCGGGCCGAGGGCCGGTGTGCCCCGGTAGCCCGCGTGGACTCCCTCCAGGACGAGTGAGGCCGGCATTGCCTCCCCTTTCATGACTCACTTCATGACTCATTCATGAGTTGTTCTAGGGGAAGTAGAACAACTGGGGTGCAGGGTTGTCCAGCCCTCCCCCTCGGCAACTTCCCTCAGTCGCGCCGTCGTTCGACCGGGAACACGGCGCGGACGAGCCAGCCGCCCTCCGGGGCGGGGCCGGCGCGAAGGCTGCCGCCCATGGCCTTGGCGCGTTCCGTGAGGCCGACGAGGCCGAAGCCGCCGCCCTTGGCCTCGCCCTCGAGGGGGGCCGGGCGGCGGCCGTCGTCGGCGACGCGGACCTCGACGCCTTCGGAGATGCCGCGGACGCCGATGCGGACGGCCGTGGCGTCGGCGGCGTGTTTGCGGACGTTGGTGAGGGACTCGCGGACGACGCGGTGGACGGCGGCGGCGACGTCGCCGGGGAGCCAGGCCTCCATGCCGTGCTCGATGTAGAGGGCGACGGGCGGGCCGGTGCGGGCGAAGTCGTCGGCGACGGCGCGGACCTCGGGGAGCCCCGCGAGGGGTACGGTCTCCGGCTCGACGCCCTCGCGCAGCACGCCGACGAGGCGGCGCATGGCGCCGAGGGCCTCGCTCGCGGAGGCCTCGATGCGCTCGAAGGCGTGGGCGGCGGCGTCGCCCTCGAGCGAGGTGAAGCGGGCGGCCTGAGCCTGGACGGCGATGCCGGTGACGTGGTGGGCGACGAGGTCGTGCAGTTCACGGGCGAGTTCGACGCGCTCGGCGGTGCGCACGGCGGCCATGTCCCGCACACGCTGGGCGGACTGGCCGCGCAGCAGCAGGGAGTACATGCCGACCACGACGGTCAGGGCGCCGAACACGGCGGTGAAGCGGCCGGGGTTGAGGTCGCGCATGGGCGCGGCGAAGGCGGCGGCGGCGAGCAGCGGTCCGAGGACGACGGCGATGCGGGTCTCGGAGCGCTGGACGACGGCGGTCAGCAGGAGGAGCAGGGCGATGTCCTCGCCCATGCCCCAGACGACGCCGGGGCGGATGATGGTCATCAGCAGGCCGGAGGTGGTCAGGGAGACCATCACGGCGATGCCCGCGCGCAGTTCGAGGGGGACCCAGCCGTAGGGCACGGCGCACAGGCAGACGGCCACGCCGGAGGCGAGGATCAGGGCATGCGCCGGAGTGGGCGGACGGGCGAGGACGATGCCCTCGAAGCCGACCAGCCCGAGCAGGAAGACGGCGAAGGCGACCTTCGCGGCGACCGCCCGGTGGGGGTGCCGGGCGGCCCACCCGGCCCATCTGGTCATGTACTGCCTGGTCACGTACTGCCCGTGGCCAGCCCGCTCTCCCAGGCCCAGGCGGCGATCTCGACGCGGTTGCGGGCCTGCAGCTTCATCTGCACGTTGGCCAGGTGGGTCTTGACCGTCGAGAGGGAGACGAACAGTTCGGCGGCGATCTCGGCGTTGGTCGCGCCGCGCGCCAGGCAGCGCACGACGTCCGCCTCGCGCTCGGTGAGGGGCTCGGAGGGCTGCCTGACCGTGCTGACCATGGCGCCGCCCGCGGGTGCCATGTCGCGCAGCAGCCGGACGGTGATGGCCGGGGAGATGAGGGAGTCGCCGACGGCGGCGGCGTGGACGGCCTCGACGAGCATGGCGGGGCTGGCGTCCTTGAGCAGGAAGCCGGAGGCCCCGTTGCGCAGGGCGGAGTGGACGTATTCGTCGAGGTCGAAGGTGGTGACGATGACGATGCGAGGGCGGCCCGCGCGTTCGGGGTGGCGGGCGGAGATCTCGGAGAGGCGGCGGGTGACCTCGAGGCCGTCGAGCTTGGGCATGCGGATGTCGAGAAGGAGGACGTCGGGCTCGTACTGCTCGACGGCGGCGAGCGCCGCCTCGCCGTCCACGACGTCGGCCACGACCTCGATGTCGGGCTGGCTCTCCAGGATCATCCGGAAGCCGGTGCGGACCATCTCCTGGTCGTCCGCGATGACCACGGTGACCGCCATGTCGTAACCCTCGCCGTCTCGGTTGTTTCGGGATGTGCCGGCTGTCGCGGGGCATCCTTCCCATGTCACCGGGGGTGCCGTGGTGCCGCAAGCCGGGATGCCGGGGGTGCTGTGCTCCGGCCGGGTGTCGGTCGGTCAGTCGCCGGCCCGTGCCGGGGTGCGTCGCCTGCGCAGGTGCCGTACGCCGTAGGCGCCGCCGGCGACGGCCAGCAGCCCCGCGCCGGCGACGAGGGCGGGCTTGCCGCTGTCGTGCCGGCCCTTGATGGTCTGCCCGGCCTGGACGATGCGCCGCACCGGGTTGCTGGCCGCCTGCCGGCGCGGCTTCGTGACGGCGGCGGGCCGGTGGCGCGCCTGCTGGCCGGGCTTGTTCGCCTGGTGCACCGGACGCGCCTTGTGCAGGGTGCGGACCGGGTGCCAGGAGGGTGCGACGGCCGGATGCCGGCGCGTCCCCTCGCCGCCGGCCGGGTCCGCCGCCACCGCCGCGGTCGCCGGGAGGATCACTGCCGCCAGGGCTGCGAGCAGGATGAGTACGGCGGTGCGGGGTGTGGCGGACACGGGGTGTGCCTTTCGGTCTGTACGGCGTGCGAGGCCTGCGGTGCGTGCCGGTTTCCGGTGTCCGGTTTTCCGGCGCAGGCCGCGTGTCACCACGTTACGGGCCTTTATGCGCCGCACACCTCGACTGTCCGACCATTCCCGCGTCGGCCGAAAGGATGACGGCGGCCCGTCCGTGTCCCCCTGCGGGCGGGCTCAGCGCCGCAGGGTCTCGAGCTTCGCCGCGGCTGCCTTGATGTCGGGGGCGAAGGTGCTCACCTGGGTGTAGACGCCGGGGTAGCCGGGGCGTGCGCAGCCCTGGCCCCAGCTGACGATGCCGACCTGGACCCAGGCCCCGGAGTCGTCCGGGCGGAACATGGGACCGCCGGAGTCGCCCTGGCAGGTGTCCACGCCGCCGACGTCCATGAAGCCGGCGCATATCTCCTCGCCGCGCACCAGGGTGTCGCCGTAGGCGCCGCGGCAGGTGGCGTCGTCGACGAACGGCACCTCGGCGGTGCGCAGGATGCGCTGCTGGGGGCCGCCCTCGGTGGCGGCGCCCCAGCCGGCGACGGTGAAGGTGCCGGAGTCGTACGCGGTGGAGTCCGTGATCCGGAGCGTGGGCAGGTCGATGGGCGCGGCGAGTTTGATCAGGGCCCAGTCCTTGCCGGAGCCGCTGTAGCCGGGTGCCTGGACGACCTGGGTGGACTTCACCGTGACGGCCTGGTCGGACTGGAGGTCGACGACGCCGGCGGTGGCGGTGATGGAGGTGTCCGGGCCGCTGCCGCCCACGCAGTGGGCGGCCGTGAGGACGATCCGCGGGGTGTAGAGGGCCCCTCCGCAGCCCATGGAGAGGCGGACCATCCAGGGGAACTGCCCCTGCTTGGCCTCGTTTCCGCCGACGACGCCGGGGTTCGGGCGGGTTCCGGTCTCGAGGGCGCGGGCGGTGCCGGGCCGGACGGCGAACGCGGCGAGGACGACCGCGGCGACGAGCAGGCATCTGGCGAATGCCGTGAGGTGAATGCGCAACGGGCTTCCTTTCGTGGTGGGTTGCACGCGCGTGCGTCATGTCACGCACATGACAACTCCTACCCACGGGTGGGGCTCCGCGCACGTAGAGTGGAAGCACGGTGACAGGTCCGGGGGTGGTCGCATGGGTTCCGGCGTCGAGATCCAGCACGGTTTCCCGCATCTGGAGGCCCTGCACGCCTCGGTCACCGCGCTGTACAAGCGGCTGTCGTACGACACGGTGCAGACCTTCGGCCTCAGCGTTCTCCCCTCGGACGTGGCCTTCTCCGACGACGAGGACCCCTACCTCGGCGTGCAGCGCGTCGCCGGGGTGATGGTGCGGCATCTGCGGCTGCCGGACGCGCGGATGATCGTCAGCTTCCGGGAGATGCGGCACGCGGGGAGCGTCGAACTCGCCGCCGGGCCCGAGTACTTCATCGAGCTCAACGCCCGGTTCAAGGCGCACCGGCGGGACATCGGTGCGGCTCTCGCGCATGAAGTGATGCACGTCTATCTGCACCGGCTGGGGCTGGAGATGCCCGGTACGCGGGACAACGAGATCCTGACGGATACGGCTGCGGCGTATCTCGGCACGGGATGGCTGCTGTTGGACGCGTATCGGGAGGATGCGGTCTCGACGCAGAAGCTCGGCTATCTCACGCCGGAGGAGTTCGGTTACGTCCTGGCCAAGCGGGCTCTCGCCTTCGGCGAGGATCCCTCGCCGTGGTTCACCAGTCCGCGGGCGTACGACGCGTACACCGAGGGCCTGGCGCGGGCGCGCCGCGACGCGCAGCGTCCGCCGCTGGCGGGGGCGGGGCTGCTGGGCCGGCACCGCTACGCGCGCGACCGGCGGGTCGCCGCGCGGGGCGGCGCGACGCCGGTGGTGGGGGTGGATGAATACACCTTCGAGGGGCACGACCCGTTGCGGGTGAGCTTCCCGTGCCCGACGTGCCGGCAGCGGCTGAGGGTGCCGGTGCGGGGGGCGTTGCGGGCGCGGTGTGGGTTGTGCGGGGCGGTGTTGGAGTGCGAGACGTAGTGGGGGGGGTGGGGAGTTGTGCCCCGGTCCCGCCCTTTCGCCGTTTCCCCGGGGCTGCGCCCCGGGCCCCGAAACCGCGCTCCGCGCGGTTGTCCTCAAGCGCCGGACGGGCTGAATTTCAGCCCGTCCGGCGATTGGGGACGAGCGGCGAAGCCG
>NZ_JBTHHU010000031.1:0-93080 GCF_059089585.1 Streptomyces sp. SX-6
CGCTGAAGGAGGCCGTGCGCGGCGCGGACGTCTTCATCGGCGTCTCGGCCCCGAACGTGCTGGGCGCCGAGGACGTGGCCGCGATGGCCGACGGTGCGATCGTCTTCGCGCTGGCCAACCCGGACCCGGAGGTGGACCCGGCGATCGCCCGTCAGACGGCCGCGGTGGTGGCCACGGGGCGTTCGGACTTCCCCAACCAGATCAACAACGTGCTGGTCTTCCCGGGCGTCTTCCGCGGCCTGCTGGACGCCCAGTCCCGTACGGTGAACACCGAGATGATGCTGGCCGCGGCCAGCGCCCTCGCCGACGTGGTCACCGACGACGAGCTCAACGCGAACTACATCATCCCCAGCGTCTTCAACGACAAGGTGGCGGGTGCGGTCGCCGGAGCCGTCCGGGAGGCCGCGAAGGCCGCCGGAGCGGCTGTGACGGGCACCACGACCGTCTGATCACGGCGCGTCGCGTGGCGCGGGGCTCCGGCGCCCCCCATAAGGTGTCGGGCAGAAATCGGGCCGCAAAACGCGGCCGTATCCGAGGCTGTGGCGCTTTCCGTGTGACTCTCCAGGGTGCCGGATTGGCTTTCCCGCCACTGGTGGGGGCAGGATGCGTAACCGGGCGCGAGGGTCCGGCAACGGACCCGGGTCCGGGGACTGTCCGAGGGCCCTGGCAGCATCGGCTTCGATCTCACGCCTCATTGGCAAGAAGAACACGGGAGTACAACATGAACCGCAGTGAGCTGGTGGCCGCTCTGGCCGACCGCGCCGAGGTGACCCGCAAGGACGCCGACGCCGTTCTGGCCGCCTTCGCCGAGACCGTCGGCGAGATCGTCGCCAAGGGCGACGAGAAGGTGACCATCCCCGGCTTCCTGACCTTCGAGCGCACCCACCGTGCCGCTCGCACCGCCCGCAACCCGCAGACGGGTGAGCCGATCCAGATCGCTGCCGGTTACAGCGTGAAGGTCTCCGCGGGCTCCAAGCTCAAGGAAGCCGCGAAGGGCAAGTAAGCCTCCAGCGCATAAGGGCGGCCTCCCCGGGACGGGGGGCCGCCCTTCGCCGTTCCTACGGCCTGTCAGGGGCCGTGTCGGGGCGCCGGTGGATGCTTGCCCCTGCCCCGCCCTTTCACCGTTTCCTCTGGGGCTGCGCCCCAGGCCCCGAAACCGCGCTGTGCGCGGTTGTCCTCAAGCGCCGGACGGGCTGGATTTTCGCGCCCGGCCCGGCACTATCAAGCCCGTCCGGCGATTGAGGACGAGCGGCGGAGCCGCGACAGCGGGGTCTGGGGCGCAGCCCCAGGAAACGGCGAAAGGGCGGGACCGGGGCACCAACACCCCAACCCCGCCCCCACGGACGGACAGACGCGACGCGACGAAACGTCAGACCGCAGACGCCTCGCCCGGCAGCTCCACGTTCGCGCCCAGATCCTTCAGCTTCTGCATGAAGTTCTCGTAACCCCGGTTGATCAGGTCGATGCCGTGCACCCGGGACGTCCCGTCCGCCGCCAGCGCCGCGATCAGGTAGGAGAACCCGCCCCGCAGGTCCGGGATGACCAGATCCGCGCCCTGCAGCTTCGTGGGCCCGGAGACGACCGCCGAGTGCAGGAAGTTCCGCTGTCCGAAGCGGCACGCGGACCCGCCCAGGCACTCGCGGTACAGCTGGATGTGCGCACCCATCTGGTTCAGCGCGGAGGTGAAGCCGAGCCGCGACTCGTAGACCGTCTCGTGGACGATGGACAGGCCCGACGCCTGCGTCAGGGCGACGACGAGCGGCTGCTGCCAGTCCGTCTGGAAGCCCGGGTGGACGTCCGTCTCCAGCGCTATGGCGTTGAGCTCGCCGCCCGGGTGCCAGAAGCGGATGCCCTCGTCGTCGATCTCGAAGGCGCCGCCGACCTTGCGGTAGGTGTTGAGGAAGGTCATCATCTCGCGCTGGCTGGCGCCGCGGACGTAGATGTTGCCCTTGGTCGCGAGCGCCGCGCTCGCCCAGGAGGCGGACTCCAGGCGGTCGGGCAGCGCACGGTGGTTGTAGCCGCCGAGCGAGTCCACACCGGTGATGCGGATCGTGCGGTCGGTGTCCATGGAGATGATGGCGCCCATCTTCTGCAGCACGCAGATGAGGTCCTCGATCTCCGGCTCCACGGCCGCGTTGGACAGCACGGTGACGCCCTCGGCCAGGACGGCCGTCAGCAGCACCTGCTCGGTCGCGCCGACCGACGGGTACGGCAGCTGGATCTTGGTGCCGCGCAGCCGCTGCGGGGCCTCCAGGTACTGGCCGTCCGCCCGCTTCTCGATGGTCGCGCCGAACTGGCGCAGCACCTCGAAGTGGAAGTCGATCGGACGGCCGCCGATGTCACAGCCGCCCAGGCCCGGGATGAAGGCGTGGCCCAGCCGGTGCAGCAGCGGGCCGCAGAAGAGGATCGGGATGCGCGAGGAGCCGGCGTGCGCGTCGATGTCGGCGACGTTGGCGCTCTCCACGTGCGAGGGGTCGAGAACCAGCTCACCGGGCTCGTCACCGGGGCGCACCGTGACACCGTGCAGCTGCAGCAGGCCGCGTACGACGCGGACGTCCCGGATGTCGGGCACATTGCGCAGCCGGCTGGGACCGCTGCCGAGCAGCGCGGCGACCATGGCCTTCGGCACAAGGTTCTTCGCACCGCGGACACGGATCTCGCCCTCGAGCGGGGTACCGCCGTGGACAAGCAGGACATCGTCAGGGCCGGTCATGGATCTCGCGTTCCTGGAGTTGGGCCGGGGGCAAGAAGAAAGGGTAATGCGACCGGAGGCCCCCCGGGCCGCCACAAGGGGGCTTCCGGTACGTCATGGGTTTGTCACAACACGCTCCGCTATCGGAGTGGTCGCTACCGGTTATGTGCGGGACAGCTGCTTCCGTACGCCCCGCCCGCTCCTGCCCGATACCTTCACTTCCGCTCCCCGCTCGGCCCGGAAATGGGGGATCATGTCGCCATGACCGAGGTGTCATCGCTCACAGGGCGGCTGCTCGTCGCGACACCGGCGCTGGCCGACCCGAACTTCGACCGCGCGGTGGTGCTGCTGCTCGACCACGACGAGGACGGCTCGCTCGGCGTCGTCCTCAACCGTCCCACGCCGGTCGGTGTCGGCGACGTCCTCGAGTCCTGGGCCGCGCTGGCCGGGGAACCGGGCGTCGTCTTCCAGGGCGGCCCCGTCTCCCTGGACTCGGCCCTCGGCGTCGCGGTGGTGCCGGGCGAGGCGCCCGAGGAGGATGCCGCGCCGGACGGCGACCGCGCCCCGGGTGACAGGGCGCGTCCCGTCAGAGCGGACCCCATCGGTTGGCGCCGGGTGCACGGCGCGATCGGGCTCGTGGACCTGGAGGCCCCGCCCGAGCTGATCGGCGCCGCCGTCGGCTCGCTGCGGATCTTCGCCGGCTATGCCGGCTGGGGGCCGGGCCAGCTGGAGGAGGAGCTCGTCGAGGGCGCGTGGTACGTGGTCGAGTCCGAGCCCGGCGACGTCTCCTCCCCGGATCCCTCCCGGCTGTGGCGGGCCGTTCTGCGCCGCCAGCGCAACGAACTGGCGATGGTCGCCACCTACCCCGACGACCCGAGTCTCAACTGACGGGTCACGGTCCGTCCCCAGTACCCTTGGGGACCATGAGCACTCTTGAGCCCGAGCGCGGGGCAGGGACCGGCACCCTCGTAGAGCCGACGCCGCAGGTGTCGCACGGCGACGGCGACCACGAGCGCTATGCCCATTACGTCCAGAAGGACAAGATCATGGAGAGCGCGCTCTCCGGTTCCCCGGTGGTCGCCCTGTGCGGCAAGGTCTGGGTGCCGGGGCGCGACCCCAAGAAGTACCCGGTCTGTCCGATGTGCAAGGAGATCTTCGACGGCATGAGCGCCGGCGGAGACGACAAGGGTGGCGACAAGAACAAGAAGTAGCCCCTCCCGGCCCGCTTCCCCGTGACGAACGGCTTCCCGGCGCACTGCCCGCGCCCGGGGAGCCGTTCGCGTTCCGGCCCTCCCCGGCCCTTGCATCCCACCCGAACACGAACTTAGGCTTGCCTAACTTTCGCATCGGGGAGGGCTGTACGGCATGACCGAGAACGAAGACCGCGCCCGCGTCATCCAGTTGCTGTTCGGATCGATGGCCGCCCAAGTGCTCGCATCCGCCGTCCGGTTGGGGATGCTGGACCGGATCGGGGACGGGGAGCGCCGCGCGGACGAGCTCGCGGCGGAGTGCGGCACGCACCCGCAGGCCACCCTCCGGTTGCTGCGCGCGCTGACCGGGCTGGGCCTGCTCACCGAGACCGCGTCCGGCGAGTTCGCCGCGACGGCGACCGGCTCGGTACTGACGACCGGACACCCCGGCTCGCTGGCCGCCATGGCCGGGACGCTCACCGACCCGTCGATGCTGCGCAGCTGGGAGCACCTGGACAACAGCATCCGCACCGGCGAGGACTCCTTCGGCAAGACCTTCGGCACCGACTTCTTCACCTACATCAACAACAACCCCGCGCTGTCGGAGCGGTTCAACCGCGCGATGAGCCAGGGCAGTAGCGCCGCCGCCGAACTCCTGCCCGCCGCCGTCGACTTCGGCCGCTTCGGCACCGTCGCCGACGTCGGCGGAGGCGACGGCACGCTGCTCTTCGCCGTGCTCCGGGCGTACCCGGAGCTGCGCGGCATCGTCTTCGACACCGCCGAGGGGCTCGCCCAGGCCGGTGCCGCCCTCGAGCGGTCGGGGCTCGCCGGGCGCTGTGAGCTCGTCACCGGCGACTTCTTCGCCTCCGTGCCCGCGGGGGCCGACGCCTATCTGCTCAAGAGCGTCCTGCACGACTGGAACGACGACAAATGCGCCGTCATCCTCGGCCATTGCCGCGCCGCGCTGCCTCCGGACGGCCGGGTGCTGGTCGTCGAGCCGGTGCTCCCCGCTGTGGCGGACGACTGGGACGCGGGCCTGACGTACCTGAGCGACCTCAACATGCTGGTGAACCTGGGCGGCCGGGAACGCACCAGGGCCGACTTCACCGACCTGTTCGCCCGCGCGGGGCTGACACTCGTATCGGTCACGCCCCTCGCCCACGGCACCCCGTTCCACGTTCTGGAGGCATCCCGGTGATCCCCGCGCCCCGCAGCATCGACGGCCCCTCGCACGATGGCCCCTCGTCCGGCGCGTTCCGCCCCGGCGAGCGCACCGCACTGGTGACGGCCCCCGGCACCGAGGGCACGGGCAGGTGGCTGCGGGGCACTGTCGGCACGGCACTTGGGCTGCCGCTCCCGCCCGCCGCCGACGGCACGGACAACGCGATCGCGCTGTGCCTCGACAACTCCCTGGAGCCCGAGGGCTACAGGCTGAGCGTCTCGGACCCGGCCGGCGTACGGATCACGGGCGGCAGCCCGGCCGGTGTCTTCTGGGGCGCCCAGACACTGCGTCAACTCCTCGGCCCCGACGCCTTCCGCAGGGCGTGCCTGCGCCCCGGCGACCTGCCCGCCGTGCCCGCGCAGACCATCGAGGACGGCCCCCGCTTCGCCTGGCGCGGCGTACTCCTCGACGTGGCCCGGCACTTCATGCCCAAGGACGGTGTGCTGCGCTACCTCGACCTGCTCGCCGCGCACAAGCTCAACGTGCTGCACCTGCACCTCACCGACGACCAGGGCTGGCGCATCGAGATCGAGCGCTGTCCGAGGCTGACCGAGGTCGGCGCATGGCGTGCGCGGACGAAGCTCGGGCACCGGGCATCGCCCCTCTGGGACGAGCGCCCGCACGGTGGTTACTACACGAAGGACGATATTCGCGAGATCGTGGCATACGCCGCGGAACGGCACATCACCGTCGTGCCCGAGATCGACCTGCCCGGCCACTCGCAGGCCGCCATCGCCGCATACCCCGAACTGGGCAACACGGACGTCATCGACACCGCCTCCCTCACGGTCTGGGACACCTGGGGCATCAACCCGAACGTACTCGCCCCCACTGACAACACGCTTGCCTTCTACGAGAACGTGCTCACCGAGGTCCTCGAACTCTTCCCCTCGCCGTTCGTCCACATCGGCGGCGACGAGTGCCCCAAGGAGCAGTGGAAGGCGTCCCCCACCGCACAGGCCCGGATGGCGGCCGGGCAACTGGCCGACGAGGACGAGCTGCAGAGCTGGTTCATCCGCCACTTCGACCGCTGGCTCACCGGGCGCGGGCGCAGGCTCGTCGGCTGGGACGAGATCCTCGAGGGCGGCCTGGCGGAGGGCGCCGCCGTCTCCTCCTGGCGCGGCTACGCGGGCGGCATCGCCGCCGCACGGGCCGGACACGACGTCATCATGTGCCCGGAACAACACGTTTACCTCGACCACCGGCAGGCGCCCGGCGACGACGAGCCCGTCCCGATCGGCCGCGTCCGCACCCTCGAGGACGTCTACCGCTTCGAGCCCGTACCGTCCGGCCTCACGGGCGAGGAGGCCCGGCACGTCCTCGGCGCCCAGGCCAATCTCTGGACCGAGGTCATGGAGAACCAACAGCGCGTCGACTACCAGGCGTTCCCGCGCCTCGCCGCCTTCGCCGAGACCGTCTGGTCCGTCCTGCCCGCCCCCGCCGAACGCGACTGGACGGCGTTCGAACGCCGGATGACCGCTCATTACGCCCGTCTCGACGCCCTGGGCGTGGACTACCGCCCGCCCTCCGGCCCCCGCCCCTGGCAGCGCCGTCCGGGCATCCTCGGACGCCCGATCGAGGGGCCGCCCCCGATCGTGTGAGGCACGCCGGAAGGTGACGGCCCATGCGCCGCACCCCTGGCACGGTGGACCTCCACACACCGCCGTAAGTCGTACAAGGAATCCCCAACGATGGCAATACGCCCCACAGCGGAGAAGGCACCGGATCCCGGGCCGCCGTCCGGCCGGGGTCCGAAGCCGGCCGGCGACCGGCGGTTCGCGGACCCTCGCGACGGCGGAGGCGGAAGATGTGCCAGAGTTGCCACGTCCAGGCCGTCAGCACGTACCGTACGGCGGGAACGGCCGGGATCACCGGGGAAGGGGCAGCTGGGTTGACCACGCACGCACCGCAGGCGGCGCACACCGTGACGTTGCCGGGCTCGCTCGACGAGGCCGTGGCGGCACTGGCCGCCATGCCCGCTGCCGTGCCGGTCGCGGGCGGCACCGATCTGATGGCCGCCGTCAACTCCGGCCTGCTGCGCCCCGCCGCGCTAGTCGGCCTCGGCCGCATCAGCGAGATCCGCGGCTGGCAGTACCAGGACGGGCACGCCATCCTCGGCGCCGGACTCACCCACGCCCGCATGGGACGGCCCGACTTCGCCGCCCTCATCCCGGCCCTCGCCGCCGCCGCCCGCGTCGCGGGACCGCCGCAGATCCGCAACGCCGGCACCCTCGGCGGCAACATCGTCTCCGCCGCGCCCTCGGGCGACGCCCTGCCCGTGCTCGCCGCCCTCGAGGCCTCCCTCGTCATCGCCGGCCCCGGCGGCGCCCGCCGCGAGATCCCGGTCGGCCGGCTGCTCGCCGGCATCGAGATGCTGGCCCCCGGCGAACTCATCGGCTTCGTACGCGTGCCCCTGCTGCACGCCCCGCAGACCTTCCTCAAGGCCACCGGCCGCACCGGCCCCGGCCGGGCCACCGCCTCCGCGGCCGTCGTCCTCGACCCGGCCCGGCGCATGGTGCGCTGCGCCGTCGGCGCGGTCGCGCCCATGCCGCTGCGCCCGTACGAGGCCGAGCACTGGGTCGCCTCGCTCATCGACTGGGACGGCGAACGCACGCTCGCCCCCGAGGCGTGCAGCGCGTTCGGCGATTACGTCGCCGCCTCCTGCATTCCCGACCCCGCGCCTGTCCAGGAGGACGGCGGCGGGGGCACCGCCCATGCCGTTCAGGCGACGGGGGAGGGTACCCTGCCGCCGGCCGTTCTGCATCTTCGGCGTACGGTGGCCACTCTGGCCCGCCGAGCACTGGGGAGGGCACTCGCGTGAGTGACGATCAGAAGCGACAGGCGCAGGCAACCGGACCGGGCGCCTGGCAGCCGATTCCGCGTGGCGCGGAGCTCGACTCGGAGGGCACGGCGTTCGTGCAGCTCCCGCCCGAGCTGCTCGACCGGCCCGGCAACAGCGGCAGCTGGGCCCCGCTGGCGGCACCCGGCACGGGCTACACCCCGCCCGCGCCCGCCTCCTGGCACCAGCCGCAGCACCCGACGCCCCATCAGCACCAGTCGGCCCACCATCCCGCCGGGCCCGCCGCACCCGTCCCGCCTCCGGTCGACGACTGGCCCGCGGCCGCGTACACGACCGGCGCCACCGCGGAGTGGGCCGCCGTACCGGCCGACACCTACGACCCGGCGCACGGCCACGCCCCCGACGGCGGCGCCGACCCGCACGCCACCGCGCAGTGGTCCTTCCCCGCCGCCGCGGACACGGGCTCGACCGGCCAGTGGAACGTCCCGGCCGCCGGTGACGACCCGGTCGACGAGTCCGGTGAGTACGCCCTGCGCGGCCACGCCGCCCCCGCCGACGACCCGCAGGCGACCGCCGAGTGGCCCGCGCCCTCGGCCGGGGACACCGGAACCGGCGCCTGGCACCGTCCCGCCCCGTCCCAGTCCCCGCCCGCTCCGGCGGGTCAGTGGACCGTCCCGGCCGCGCAGGACGACACGCCCGACGAGTCCGGGGAGTACGTGCTCTCCGCGCAGCCCGCCGCGGACGTCACCGGCGTCATCGGCGTCACCGGTACGGGCGACAAGCAGGCCGACACCTGGACGCCCGTCACCGACGAGCCCGCGCCGGAACCCGCCGCACCGGAACCCGCCGCACCGGAACCCGCCGCACCGGAACCCGCCGCGCCGGCGGAGGAGTCGGAGCCCGAAACACCTGCCGAGGACGAAGCCGGCGCAGTCGGCGCGGCCGAGGACGGCGAACCCGGACAGGACGACGAACTCCCCCCGCACACCGAGCACCCCTGCGCCTCGTACGTCCTGCGCGTCAACGGCACCGACCGGCCCGTCACCGACGCGTGGATCGGCGAGTCCCTGCTCTACGTGCTGCGCGAGCGCCTCGGCCTCGCGGGCGCCAAGGACGGCTGCTCGCAGGGCGAATGCGGTGCCTGCTCCGTCCAGGTCGACGGACGGCTCGTCGCCTCCTGCCTCGTACCGGCCGCGACCACCGCCGGCTGCGAGGTGCGCACGGTCGAGGGCCTGGCCGTCGACGGACAGCCCTCGGACGTCCAGCGGGCACTCGCCGAGTGCGGCGCCGTCCAGTGCGGATTCTGTGTGCCCGGCATGGCCATGACCGTGCACGATCTCCTCGAGGGCAACCACACCCCGACCGAGCTCGAGACCCGGCAGGCGCTCTGCGGCAACCTCTGCCGCTGTTCCGGCTACCGCGGCGCCCTGTCGGCGGTCCGTCAGGTCGTCCAGGAGCGCGTCGAGCGCGCGGAGGCCGCCGCCGCACACGACGAGGCGGCCCAGCAGCCCGGGACGGAAACGGCACGCATCCCGCACCAGGCGGGCCCGCACCACGGCGGCAGCGGCGGCGGAAAGGCAACGGCATGACGGGAATGGGCGGAAATGCCGGGATGGGCGGACAGGGAGGCGCCGACGGCGGCGTCAGCAGTGTGCCCTCCTCCCTCGTCGGCACCCCCGTGGCCGCCGAGCCCCCGCCCCCGCACGGCCTCGGTGTCTCCCTCCCCGCCGTCGACGCGGAGGCCAAGGCCCAGGGCACGTTCCCGTACGCGGCCGACCTGTGGGCCGAGGGCCTGCTGTGGGCGGCCGTCCTGCGGTCCCCGCACCCCCACGCCCGTATCGTCTCGATCGACACCCGTGCGGCCGCCGCCATGCCGGGCGTCCACGCCGTCGTCACGCACGCGGACGTACCGGGCGCCACCGCCCACGGCCGCCGCGTCGCCGACCGGCCCGTCTTCGCGTCCGAGATCGTCCGCCACCACGGCGAGCCGATCGCCGCCGTCGCCGCCGACCACCCCGACACGGCACGGCTGGCCGCCGCGGCCATCGCCGTCGAGTACGAGGTCCTGGAACCCGTCACCGACCCCGAACAGGCCTTCGCCGCCGAACCGTTGCACCCCGACGGCAACCTCATCCGCCACATCCCGCTGCGCTTCGGCGACCCCGAGGTCACCGGCGAGGTCGTGGTCGAGGGCCTCTACCGCATCGGCCGCCAGGACCCCGCCCCCATCGGCGCCGAGGCCGGACTCGCCGTCCCCCGCCCCGACGGCGGCGTCGAGATCTACACCGCCTCCACCGACCCGCACGCCGACCGCGCCCTCGCCGCCGCCAGCTTCGCCCTGGAACCCGAGCGCGTGAAGATCGTCGTCACCGGTGTGCCCGGCGCCATGGGCGACCGCGAGGACTCGGGCGTCCAACTCCCGCTCGGCCTCCTCGCCTTGCGTACCGGCCACCCGGTCAAACTGGCCGCCACCCGCGAGGAATCCTTCCTCAGTCACGCCCACCGCCACCCGACCCTGCTGCGCTACCGCCATCACGCGGACGCGGAGGGCAGGCTGGTCAAGGTGGAGGCCCAGATCCTCATGGACGCGGGCGCGTACGCCGACTCCTCCTCCGACGCCCTGGCCGCAGCCGTCGCGTTCGCCTGCGGCCCGTACGTCGTCCCGCACGCCTTCGTCGAGGGCTGGGCCGTACGCACCAACAACCCGCCCTCCGGCCATGTCCGCGGCGAGGGCGCGCTCCAGGTGTGCGCCGCGTACGAGGGCCAGATGGACAAGCTCGCGGCCAAGCTGGGCCTGGACCCGGCCGAGCTGCGCATGCGCAACGTCATGGCCACCGGCGACATCCTCCCCACCGGCCAGACCGTCACCTGCCCCGCCCCGGTCGCCGAACTCCTCGCCGCCGTACGCGACTTCCCCCTGCCGGCCCTCCCCAAGGACGACCCCGAGGGCGGCTGGCTCCTCCCCGGCGGCCCTGACGGCGCCGGCGAACCGGGCGCCGTCCGGCGCGGCGTCGGCTACGGCCTCGGCATGGTCCACATGCTCGGCGCCGAGGGCGCGGACGAGGTCTCGACGGCCACGGTCAAGGTCAGCGGCTCAGTAGCCACCGTCATCTGCGCCGCCGTCGAAACGGGCCAGGGCTTCTCCACCCTCGCCCGCCAGATCGTCCAGGAGATCCTCGGCATCGAGGACGTCCACATCGCCCCCGTCGACACCGACCAACCCCCCTGCGGCCCCGCCTCCCACAGCCGCCACACCTGGGTCTCGGGCGGCGCCGTGGAACGCGCGGCCCGCATGGTCCGCACCCAGCTCCTCCAGCCCCTGGCCGCCCAATTCGGCATGTCCACCGAGCTGTTGACCATCGCCGACGGCAAGATCACCTCCTACGACGGCGTCCTCAGCACCACCGTCGCCGAGGCCCTCGACGGCAAGGAACTCTGGGCCACCGCCCAGTGCCGCCCCCACCCCACCGAGCCCCTCGACGAGAACGGCCAGGGCGACGCCTTCGTCGGCCTCGCCTTCTGCGCCATCCGCGCCGTCGTCGACGTCGACATCGAGCTCGGCTCCATCCGCGTCGTCGAACTCGCCGCCGCCCAGGACGTCGGCCGCATCCTCAACCCCGCCCAGGCCCACGCCCGCATCGAGGCCGGCCTCACCCAGGGCCTCGGCGCGGCACTGACGGAAAACCTCCGCACCTCGGGCGGCTTCGTCCGCCGCCCCGACCTGACGGGCTACGCCCTCCCGACCGCCCTCGACACGCCGGACATCCACATCGTCAAGCTGGTGGAGGAACGGGACGTCGTCGCGCCGTTCGGCGCGAAGGCCATCAGCGCGGTACCGGTGGTCACTTCACCGGCCGCCATCGCCGCGGCGGTACGGGCGGCGACGGGGCGGCCGGTGAACCGGCTGCCGATCCGGCCGTCTACGGCTGCCGCGGTGGCGTCGTAGGACGCCTGTCCATCCGCGCTTGTACTCATGTGAGTTGAGTAATCCGACGAGGTGCTTGTCAGGGCCAGTCGGTAGGCTGGGTGCGCTTGTTGCAGGACTCACGGGGTTGACTGAGGGGTGGGGTGGACGTGGCTGCGCCTGCTGCGGACGAAACACGCGCGCGGTTGGAGACGCTCAAGACGTTCAAAGGGCACGTCGACGAGGTGCTGAAAGACCTCGGAGGCGACGGAGCACCTTCGACGCACATTGCCGACGCGGCACTTGCCTCGGAGAACCTGGGCAAAGACTTCAATGCGGCGGGTGCCCTGTATTCGGCGTACAACGTCGTGCACTCGGACCTGACTGCGCTCTCGAAGCTGCTGAACGACCAGATCGAAGCACTGAGCCTTGCGGTCCAGCACTCGCACAACGGCTACGAGGGCACGGACTTGGACCAGCGCGACAAGATGTGGGCAGTTCAGAACGAGCTCACGCAGCACTACATCCAGCCGAAGACGCAACAGTCCGGGGACAAGCCCGGTGGCGGCAAGGTGGGTATGTGATGGCAATTCGCTTTATCGCAGCAGCGAGGGGGAACGACTGACATGGCTGACACTGCGAAGGGCAGCGGTCCGAAGGACCCGCGTCCTGGTTTTGCCTTCGCCTTCATCACCCAGGACTTCCACGCCATCCCTCATGAGCAGCTGCAGGCCATGATTGAGCATGCCGACGCGGGCAAGGTCAATGCTGCCGCACGAAAGCTGACGGAAGCCGCCGGGAAGATCAAGAAGGCCGGTGAGGACCTCAAGCGGGACATGGGCCACGTCGATTGGGGCGGCGAAGGCGGCGAGGCGTTCAACAAGTGGGGGTCGGACATGGCTCTCGCCGTGCTTCGGCTGGCCCATTACGGCGAGACCGCAGGCAAGTGGATGGACCAGGCCTCGGTCACACTTGTCGAGGCACAGAACATGCCCAGAGTCTCGAAGGAGGCCAAGGCGACGCTGACCTCGTACCTGAGCAAGCACCCGGGTCCGATCCAGCCGGCTCTTGAGGTTCCCCAGGCGTCCAAGGACATGCCCTTGGTGCTGAACGGTCCGACTCAGGGGCAGGCCTACGCCGCTCAGCAGAAGCTGGAGCAGGACCACAAGCACGCTGCCGAGCTGATGAAGAAGCTCGCCGAGTCGTACAACATGTCCGGGTATCAGATCTCGTACGCGGAGCGGCCGAACTTTCCGCCGATGCCGATGTCGATACTGCCGCCGCAAAGGGTCGAAGGCGTGGAGTACGTACCCGCTCCAGGTGCGCCCGCACATGACGGCTCTGCGACAGGACAAGGGGCCGGGGGAGGAGATGCACGGTCGTCCGTCGGCGAAATTCAGCAGACCTCTCACACGCCGGAGTCGACCGACACCCGCAACCCGTCGCATGCAGACACAGGGCCGAACAGCACGGACAGCACTGTGCCAACCGGGCACACTGAGCAGCCTCCTGCGCACACGCGGGTCGACAGCACTGTGACGCACCCTCCGGCCACGCCGTCTGTCCCGACGCTGCCGCACGGAGGACCGACACAGCCGTCTCACCCAGGAACTCCGAATGGGCTGCCGATTCCGCCGGTGCCGACGCTTCCCCGAAGTGAGGTTCCTAGCCGTGGTCCGGTAAAGCCCGGTCGATTCGAGCCGGGCCGAGTGGGACCCGGCAATACCGGAATTCCGCGGCAGGAGAACGTACCCGGCCTCCCGTCTCAAGGTCCCATCGGCACGGGCAGAGTTGGCGTACCCGTGCCCGGTGTACCCAGCGACGGCGTTGTCGGTGGTCGGCCGATACCGCGCCCGACGGGACAGACATCCCCTACCCAGGTGCCCCGGGGCACGGTCATTGGTACCGAGCCTGGCCAAGGCCAAGCGCGCGGCCCTATGGCTTATGGCCCAGGCGCTGGCGGGGTGTCGCGGGGTGGTACGGCTGGCGGGCGAAGTGTTGGTGGAGCTGCTGGCCGGCGTCTCGCATCTGAATCCGGCGGAGTCGTCGGCGGCCGTCCGTCCCAGCGCTCGGCAGCTGGGGACCGTCCCTTCACGCCCGGTGGCGCTGGCCTGGTACGCGGCTCCGCAGAGCAGAAGCACAAGCAAGACCGCAAGACTGCTCAGCAAGGCACCCGTCCTGACTATCTGGTTGAGGATGAGGAGACCTGGGCGCAGGGCGAGCGACGGGCCGTGCCTCCCGTCATCGACTGATGGCAGCAGAAGGAAGAGGACAACGCATGCATCGCAACAAGGACTGTGCGCGCGGATGGGCCAGCGCGCTCTGTGCTGCTGCGGCCCTCTTCCTTCTGATGGCCACGCCTGGATCAGCGCAGGCGGAAACGATCCGTTCCCAGCAGTGGTATCTGGACTCGATGCACGCTGACGAAATGTGGGAGACGAGTACCGGGTCCGGTGTGACTGTGGCTGTCATTGACACCGGAGTAGAAGCAGATCTTCCTGACCTTCGAGGCCAAGTTCTCCCGGCCAAAGACTTCTCAGGTGTCGCAGGAGACGCCAACTCGGACTATGACGGCCATGGGACGAGGATGTCCGTCATGATTGCCGGAACTGGCAAGGCATTTGGAGGCCAGGGATCGAAGGGGCTCGCACCTGGAGCCAAGATTCTGCCGCTGCGAGTCGTCAGTGATGGGGCTCCCAAGACCCTGGTAACCCCCGACGGATCTCTGACGAGAGCCATCCGGTTCGCGGCCGACTCCGATGCCCGGATCATCAACATCTCCTTGGCTTCCATCGGGGAATCCGAAGAAGAAGCAAAGGCAGTGGACTATGCCCTCTCTAAAGGAAAGCTGATCTTTGCTGGCGCTGGCAACTCTGCCCAGAAGGGCAACCCTGTCATCTACCCGGCTGCACACCCGGGAGTGGTCGGTATCGGGGCCATCAACAAGGACGCCGAGGTAACGGCCGAGTCTGAGCGTGGGCCGTTCGTAACCCTCGTTGCCCCAGGTGAAAACGTAGTGACAACATGCAAGGGCGGGACGGGAGTTTGTACTGGACACGGCACAAGTGACGCCACCGCTCTCGCCTCTGCGTCTGCAGCTCTCCTCTGGTCCAAGCATCCCGACTGGACGGCCAACCAGGTCCTTCGCGTTCTCATCAACACCGCTGGCCGTCCGGAGAGTGGCGAGAAGCGCAACGACAAGGTCGGCTACGGCGCTGTCCGCCCCCGCATTGCCCTGACCGACCCCAGCGACCCCGGCCCGGCCAACATCAGTCCTCTGACGGGCAAGGACATCTCCGGCGCACCCAACTCCCCGTCTCCGGAGCCTTCGCAGAGCAAGGCGGTGGGTGCCAATGAACCCGCACCGAAATCCGCGAGCCAGGACAGTGGCACCGACAGCACCACCATGTGGGTGACCGTGGGGCTCGGGGCAGCGGCCTCTGTCGCCGCAGCAGTGGCCGTGCCCGTCGTCATCGCACGCCGCCGCCGGACCAGGGTTGAAGGATTCGGTCCTCGGCCCTCCGCATACGAACCGTACGACTCTCGGCGCAACTGACCCGGCCGGGCGTTGAGTCGTTGCCGTGTCCGGGGCGGCATCGGCCACCCTCGATCGGGGTATATCAAGATCCGGCAACCTCGTCGGCGAGGATGACGTCGTGGACGATGCACAGACAACTCGCCAGACATATCAACGCAGTTGCAGCGTGAGACCGCTCGCGGCTCAGGTCATCAGCACCAGGCGGCTGGACCTGCTGCCGCTGCACGTCGAGCACGCCGAGGAGATGGCCGCGGCGCTGTCCGATCCGGCCCTGCACACCTTCATCGGCGGTACTCCGGACACCCCGCAAGCCCTGCGGTCGCGCTACCAGCGCATAACCGCAGGTTCTCCCGATCCGGCCGTCTCCTGGCTGAACTGGGTGATCCGGCTTCGCGAGGAGTCCTGCCTGACGGGCACGGTCCAGGCGACGGTCGGTCCGTCCGGCCGTGGTTCCTGCGCCGAGATCGCCTGGGTGGTGGGGACACCGTGGCAGGGAAGAGGCATCGCTACCGAGGCGGCCCGAGGACTCGTCGACTGGCTGAGCCGGCAGCCGGTGCGTACCCTCATCGCCCACATTCACCCCGAACATCGGGCGTCTGTCGCTGTTGCCGCTGCCGTTGGGCTCGTGGCTACCGACGAATGGCACGAGGGTGAGATCCGTTGGCACCGGCGCATCGGGTGAATGACTCCGACGATGGTCCCTGGCAGGTCGGCGTGGGCGCTGGCCCCCGGTGCCCGGCGTCCGGGAATCGCCTGTGGATGTGGGTGGTTGCAGCTGGTTGTGCGGACAGTTGGCCGAGACGGGGTGGCGCGCGTGAAGATCGGTGACATCGAAGTTCTTCCGGTGTGGGACGGGGTGGGGGTCGAGGTCGCGGCGGACATCCTGTCGCGCCCTGGTGTGGACGACCCGTGGGCCTGCCACGGTGGGCACTTGGAAGTCGATGGCAGCCTGCGGTTGCCTCTCGGTGGTTTCTGTGTGCGCACCGGTGACCGGACAGTACTGGTCGATGCCGGCGTGGGCGCATTCGATGACGGCAAGTACACCGGTGGAGATCTGCTTTCGTCCCTGGCCGCCTATGGAATCGGCCCGGCGGAGGTGACCGACGTGGTGTTCACACACCTGCACTTCGACCACATCGGCTGGGCCACGCACAATGGCGCTGTCGTGTTCCCCAAGGCCACCTACCGTGCGCACCGGGCGGACTGGGAGTATTTCGTCACCGGTGAGAACGCATCGCCCGGGGCGGTGGACAAACTCACGCCGCTGGACACGCATCTTGAGCTGTTCGACGCCGACTTCACGGTGGCGCCCGGCATCGATGCCCGCCATGTGCCCGGCCATACGCCTGGCTCCACGATGTACGTGGTCTCCTCCGGCGACCGCCGCGCCATGCTGCTGGGTGACGTGGTGCACTCGGTGGTCCAGTTCAGCGAGCGGGACTGGGAGGTGATCTGGGACGTCGACCCCGCCGCTGCCTCGGCCGTACGCAACCGCATCGCGGACGAGGCCGCCGTCACCGGCGATTTGCTCGTTGCCGCGCACTTCCCGGGCATGCGCTTCGGTCGGATCATCACGGATGGTGGAAACCGCCGTTTCGTCGCGGGAGGGGCCAGTTAGGGTCTGTGCCATGTCTGCTGTCACTGAGCCCGCGCCTGCTTATGCCTTGCGCCCCGCGACCCGTGCCGACCTGCCTGCGGTACTGGCTCTGCTCGCTGACGAGGAGCAGGTGGTGGACCCGGCGACGGTTGTGGTGACGGAGGCGTATGAGCGCGCCTTCGTGGCGATCGACACGGACCCGCGCAACGAAATGCTGGTCCTGGTGGATGACGGCGGCACGGTGGTGGGGTGTCTGCAGGCGACTTACATCCCGGGGCTTGGCAAGGGCGGCGCCGAGCGCGCGCTGGTCGAGGCTGTGCGGATCCGTGCGGACCGGCGTGGGGATGGGCTCGGCCGGACCCTGATGGCGCACGCGATCACAAGGGCACGCTCGCGCGGCTGCGTGCTGCTGCAGTTGACCAGCAACAAGCAGCGCGAGGACGCACACCGCTTCTATGCCGCACTGGGCTTCGCACGCAGCCACGAAGGGTTCAAGCTCGCGCTTTAGTTCGTCAACACCGACGCCGCTCTGTCCCGGAGTTCGAACCAGACGCGTTTGCCGACCAGTTGGAGTCCGTCCCAGACGCAGGTCACTCCGGAGTCGTGTGAGAGGCTGCTCACGAGCAGTATGCCGCGGCCGCGCTCGTCGTCGTGGCGAGGGCGTCGGGGCCACGGTAGTTTGCGCGGGTTGTCGTCGTGCACAGCCACGACAACGCCGGTCGGGTCCGATGTGAGCTCGATGCGCAGAGTGTGTGCCCCGGCGTGCTGCACGGCGTTCGTGACGACGTCGGACACGCAGACGCACGCGTCATCAATCAGGGCGGGGTGGCCGGATGCCTCCAGGGCGCCGATGACGAACCGACGGGCCATGCGTGGGGCTGATGCGGTTGCTGGGGCGATCAACTCGTAGGAATCGGGTGGCTGTTCTCCTGAGGCTGGGCTGGGGCTGTCGAGCATGGTTGTACTCACGGGTGTCTCCGGGTGGGGTCTGTAGGGTGACCTGGCCTTCGCGGGGCACCTCAGGGGCAGCCCAACTATTGTGCGAATAGCTGTACTTGGCGGTCGGGCCGACCGGGCGCCGCGTCGCTGGCAGGACGGTAGGGCACGCCGACAAGGTGGCGCAATGGTGGTACGAGGGTCCCACTCTTGTGGGTGGACCCATGGCGCGGTGACGCGAGACACTCAACACCGTCACAGTGAGGGAGGATCATGCCGCCGAGGAATCATCCGACTGCGCGACAAGCACGGCTGGGTGCCGAACTTCGTAAGCTCCGCGAGAAGGCCGGCATGACTGGTGCCCAACTCGCCGCCCACCTTGGCGGCGAGCGTGCCCAGGTCAGCCACTTGGAGTCCGGTCGGTACGGCGTCAGCCCGGAGCGGGTGCGGCGGTTGGCCGCGTACTGTTCGGCCACCGACAAGCATCTGGTCGATGCGCTGGCGCAGATGGCGGAGGAGCGCCACAAGGGGTGGTGGGAGGAGTACCGGGGCGTTCTCTCCCCGGGCTTTCTGGACATCGCCGAGCTGGAGCGCTACGCGACATACCTGCGATCGATCGAGATGTCGCACATCCCCGGCATCTTCCAGACCGCGGATTACGCTCGCGAACTGATTGGCGGCGGGGTAACTCTCTTGCCGGACACCGAGACGGCCGCAAGAGTCGAGTACCGCATGCGACGTCGCCAGATCTTCGATCGACCGACACCGCCACCATTCTTCGCCTTCGTCCATGAGGCAGCGCTTCGCATGCTGTACTGCCGACGCGACACCATGCGTGCGCAACTCGACTTCCTGGTCGAGGTTTCACACTGGCCAAGTGTGAGTGTCTGCGTCATCCCCTTCGATGCACGGATCGCGAGTTCCGTCCACTCGGCCCTCTATGCGGGTGGCCCCATTCCACAGCTGGACACGGTCCACATTGACACCACGTTCGATGGGTGCTTTCTGGACGCGGAGGCTCAACTCGCAAAGTATCGACTGCTGCTTGACTCGATCGAAGAGATTGCCCTCGACGCTCCGGATTCGCGCAAGTTCATCCAAAGTATCGCACAAGAAATGTGAGCCGATCAGTCATGCCCCGAATAGCCTGGCAGAAGTCATCATTCTCGGGACCGGATGACAACCAGCACTGTATAGAGTTGGCGGACATCGCCGACGTCATCCTTATTCGAGAGAGTGACGACCCCAAAATGACTCTTTCCGTTACTCCAAACCAGATCCATGGCCTCATAAGTGGTGTCAAGCAAGGCGAGTTCGAGTTCGAAAGATCGGCCTGAGCGCTTACGAACGCTTCAGGTTCGTGTTGCGAGAGCCCCGGAGCCGAGAGTAGTGAAACTAGCAGCCCTTCACAGCGTGTACGGATACAGCTCAATGCTTGCAGTTGTAAAGGTAATGCAGTCTCCCTCTGAGGGCTTCTTGGCGCCCGCTTCAAGCTCTATCAGTAAAATTTCCGACTGGACCCTCAGTGGCAGTACAGAGTCATTATCGGTCCGGTCCGCGACGACCCCAGCAATTGACACGTGTCGAGAACCGGATGATACCGTCTCCTCAATCTTTCCCGTAGATACCGGAGCAGGTTCCCATGAGGCAACTTTCTCCGAGATCTCAAATTCAACGTGATAGCTGCCGGTGTGCGGCTCGCCAGAGCCCCTCCAGATCCCCTGAGCCTTTCCTGCGGGGCAGCTAAATTCCACCTTCTCGGCGGCACGATCCAGGACTCGCGTAACAATGATCTCCATTAATCAAAATTAAACGAGAACGCCGGAAGTCGTTGGCATACACTGGTCACGGCCACTCAGCTTGCTCCCACATCTCTTCGAACTCTGCAGGAGAGATGAAAGTTGCCGAAAATTCTGGTTGTGCTGCAACATCTTCGAGAGAGCCAACCGGGATCTCGCCCAAGCCGATCATGCGACCTTCGTGAAATTCGTCAGCCTTGAGCAGCTTGCCGTTGCGGAATTCTGCAACTTTTCGAACCTCATAGCCATCCCGCCCGATTTCGCTGAACAAGGTAATAGGTTCTTCGGTGTAGTCGTGATGCCAGATGACTTTCCAGTATTCCATGTTAACCCTTTCCGTGACTTGCTATTCTTCCGGTCAAGTCTAGCGGACCCTCGTTGTGGATTACGTAGACGTCCGGACGCTCCACGGAACGCATTACCTCCAAGCCTCTGACGTCGACCTCGATGAAGTGGGAGAATTTTCGACCGGCCCACGGTACCCGCATGAACGCGTATGACAATTTTCCCGGGCTCAGAGTTCCGGGTTTTATGTCAGAAAGGTATTGCCCGTCGCCGAACCTGGCATCCTTTGGGTTATGTGCCTTGATGGAAGCTCTCAGCTCGTTGCTTTCTAGTATGCTGTTGTGTCCTGCTTCATTGGTGTAGTGGTAGAGAGTGCTCAATTCGTCGTCAGGGACTCGCTCGACGTCATATTCCGGAGCCAGGCCCAGAGGGTCTATCCAAGTGTGCGGGTTGTGGACGTAGGTCGCTGGATTCGGTGCCGGGTCGAGCCCTAGGGGATCCGGAGACGTGTACCGGGCAGTTTCGGGGTCGTAGTGGCGGTGGAAGTTGTAGTGGAGGCCGGTTTCGGGGTCGAAGTATTGGCCTGGGAAGCGGAGTGGGGTGTAGGCGGTGCTGTCCGTGGACCAGGCCGTGGTGCCCCAGAGGGTGGTGCGGGTGTGCCAGGCTGTGGTGCCGGACTCGTCGATGAGTTCGGTGGGGGTGCCGACGAGGTCGGTGATGATGGCGAAGAAGCGGCGGTCGATTTCGCGTTGGGAGGCATCCGACGCTGATATTCGCTCGGTCTGGGCTATGGGGTGGAGGCCGTTGTGGTCCCAGGTGAGGGTGATGGGGTGGGGGAGAGCTGCGGTTGTGGTGGTTTGTTCGGTGAGCGTGGGGCCGTCCCAGGTGAAGTTGACCTGTTCGGCCATCTCGCCAGTGGCGGTGAGGCGTTGCTTGGCTATGCGGCGGCCTAGGGGGTCGTAGAGATAGCGCCAGCGGGTGCCGTCCGGGGTGACGACCGAGGTTAGGCGGTCCTCGGCGTCCCATTCGTAGCGCCAGATGTCCGGCTTGCGGGACAGGCGGATCTTCTGGCGCAGGACTATGCGGCCTTGGGCGTCGTGTTCGTAACGGATGGTGCCCGCGCGGGATATTCGGGTGCCCGCGTACGCGCGGATGCCTTGGGCTTCGGCGCCAGGATGCTCGATGGGCCAAGACGCCGCGGTTTGGTTACCAGCTGCGTCATAGACGTAACGTTCCTGCCAGTTGGATGCATGTACGGCCGTGACGCGGCCGGTCACGTCGAGGTCGAAGGTGCGGGTGCCTGTTGTCGCGTCGTCGATGCCGGTGAGGTAGCCGTCGCGGCGGTAGGTGTATGCGCGGTTGAGCAGTGGGGAGTTGGCGGGTCCGGTGAGGGATTGGGCGGTCAGTCGGCCCGTGGGGTCCCAGGTGTGGGTGAGGGTGATGTCGTTGCCGAAGTGGCGGGCTACTTCGCGACCTGCTTCGTCGTGTTCCAGGTCGAAGGTGTGGCCTGAGGCGTTCAGGGAGGTGCGGCGGCCTGCTGCGTCGTAGGTGTACGTGGTCGTGGCGCCGCTGGGGGTGATGCGGCGGGTGCGGCGGCCCAGTTCGTCGTATGTGAGGGTGAGCGTCCGGCCGTTGGTGGTTTCGGACTTGATCCGACCCAGGCGGTCGCGGTGGTAGATCAGGGTCGCGTCGGGGCTGGTGGCCTCCAGGAGGCGGCCCGCCGGGTCGTAGGTGTAGGTCGTTGTGGTGTCGGTGGTGGTCTTTCTGGCGATGCGGCCGAGCTCGTCGTGCTCGTAGGTCGTTGTTTCGCCCAGGGCGTTGGCGCGGGTGGTGAGTTGGCCGGCTGCGTCGTGGGCGTACGTGAGGGTGCGGGCGTCGAAGTCCGTTTCCGACAGCAGGCGGCCCGCCGGGTCGTAGTCGTAGGACCACGTCAGGCCTTGGGGGTTGGTGACCTTGCGGAGCTGGAGCTGGGTGTCGTGCGTGAACTCGTGGCGGACGCCGTCCGGGCCGGTTTGGGCGGTGAGGAGGTCGAAGTGCGTGTACTCGTAGGTAGTTACGCCGCCCAGGGCGTCCACGTACCTCGTGCAGTTGCCCTCGCCGTCGTACGTCCAGGTCTCCTCCGCGCCGTCCGCGGCGATGCGGCGGGCCAGCTTGCCCTCGATCGTCCAGGACAGGCGGGTCGTGGCGCCCGTCGGGTCGACGATGGTGGTGATGCGGCCGAAGGGGTCGCGGCGGTAGGTGGTGACGTTGCCGAGAGGGTCGGTGATCTCTACCGGGAGGCCTGCGCGGTTGCAGGTGATGTGTGTGGTGTTGCCCAGGGCGTTGGTGATCGCGGTCGGGTGGCCGTAGTCGTCGTACGTGTAGCGGGTCTCGGCGCCTGTGGGGTCGGTGACGGACGTGCGGTCGCCCGAGGCGTTGTAGGTCTGGTGCCACGTCGTGCCGTCCGGGCCGGTGACCGCTGCCGGGCGGCCCTGGGGGCCGTAGGTGGCGGTGAGTCGGCGGCCGTCGGGGCGGGTGATCTCCGTCAGGTGGCCGCGGTCGGTGTAGCGGAATTCCGTTGTCCGGCCCAGGGGGTCGGTGCGGGAGAGGAGGTGGTCGTAGCGGTCCCACTGGGACAGGGTTGTGGCGCCTGTGGGGTCGGATTCCGCTATCAGCTGGCCGTGGCTGTTGAAGGTGTAAGTGGTGGCGTGGCCCAGGGAGTCCGTGACCTTGGTGACGGTCAGGCCCGTGTCCGGGTTCGGGCGGCCGTATTCGAGGGTGCAGCGCATGTGGCCCTCGGAGCCGGACTCGTGGATGCAGCGGTCCTGGTCGTCGTAGGCGTAGCTGTAGCTGCGGTTGTTGCGGTCCGTCCAGGACGTGACGCGGGCGTGCTCGTCGTAGGCGAAGAGGAGCGGGAGGCCCGAGGAGTTGATGACCTCGGTGAGGTTGCCGTCCGTGTAGCCGTAGCGGATGACCTCGGTGTCCCCGAGGTGAAGGGCGGTGATCCGGCCCTCGGCGGTGGTGATGCGGATGCGGTGGCCCGCGCTGTGGGCGATGGCGAGTGGGGTGCCGTCAGCGTCGTACTCGAAGGTGATGCGGTGGCCGTGGCGGTCGGTGATCTGCTCGAGCAGGGCCGTGCCCGTGCCGTACGGGGCGAAGTGCCAGGTGAGGCCGGTCTCGTCGGGATCGGTGAGCGTGTACGTGCCGTCCGGGGAGGACTCGAGCGGGCGGCGGGGGCCCTTGGCGGGCAGCGTCGGCACGCCGGGAGCCGGGTGCGGGTACGCCAGCAGACGGCCGTGTTCGTCGACGAAGATCACGCCTTCGGCGTCGATCTCCAGTCGCTGGTCGGCCGTGCTCGACCATGACGGGCCGAACCAACGGCCGCACGTGTAGCCGGACTTCACGCGGCGGTGGAAGAGCAGCGGGAGCGAGCCGGGTAGCCTCAGGTCGATCTGCGGCAGGAACATTCGTCCCGTCGCCAGGTCGACCGGGTCGGTGCTGCCCTTGACCTCCTCGCCGGGGCGCGGGGCGGGTTCGGTGGGGCGTGCCCCGAGTTCCTTGCGCGCCGCGCTGATCGCCGCGTCCTCCGCGCCGTCCTTCGCCACCGTGATGGCCGTGCGTTCCGCGACCGACGCGCCCGCGCTGCCGCCGCCCGTGGCGACGCCGATGAGGATGTTGCCCAGGAGTTTGCCGGAGGCCTCGCTCGGGTCGCTTCCCCAGCCGGTGCCCAGCAGGGTGGCGGGGAGGCGTTCGGGGTGGGAGGCCAGGGAGAGCAGACCCGCGGCCGTGGTGCTCACGCCGTCCAGGTACTCCGCCGGGTGCGTCATGTTGTACACGTCGGTCGGGTTGAGCGTGCGGGCGAACTTCACCAGGTCCGTGCCCGCGGTGTAGATACCGCCGGCCACGTGGGTCAGCTCGACCTCGCTGCTCTTGACCGTGTCGTCGAAGTCCTCGGCGAGCTCGTTGTGGAACTTCGGCTTCGGCGGGGCGTGTTCGGTCGCCGCGGCCATCTTCGCCTGCGCCTCGCCCGCGGCCGTGTTGCGTTGCTTACGGGCCTCCTCGAGGAGGTGCTTGGCCTTGGCCCGGTCCTCCTCCCCCGGGTCGTGGAACTCGCCCGGTCTGGGGCCCGGGTCCTGGCCCGCGTGGAGTTTGGCGTTGTAGGCCTTGGCCTTGGCGTTGTAGTCCTCGACTGCCTTCTTACTTGCCTCCTGGCCCTTCTTCCACAGGCTGATCGCTTCCCGCGCCTGGCCCTGCGCCCATGACACCGTGTGCGCGTACGCCTCCAGGGCCTGCGCCGCCTTCTCGCACGCGTCCGCCGCGTGCGCCCACTTCGTGGGCTCCGGGGCGAAGTTCGCGTCGAAGGCCTTGGCACCGTCGCCCTTCCACTCGCCCGAGCGGACTCGCTGAAGACCTGAGTGGGCCGAGTTGAAGGCGGCGTGGAAGGAGCGCAGGTGCTTGGCCGAGGACTGGAGCTTCTTCAGGTCGCCATGGACGAGGTCCTTCGGGTCATCGCTCTGGCCGAGCTGGTGCTCGCCGATCTCCGCGCCCAGGTCGGATGCGGCCTTCTCGCCCCAGTGCTCGACCGTCTTGGCGGCATCATGGGCGCCGATGGCGTCCAGGCCGTCGCTGACCTTCTCGGTCGTCCAGTGCACACCCTTGCCGACGGCCTTCTCGCCCTTGTGCAGGAGCTTCTTGCCCCCGTCGCCGAGGTCGTCGAGCCAGTCCATGGGGCCGCTCATCGCTCACCGCCCATGTGGTCGCGGTAGACGCGATAGAGCATGCCGTTCGGGCCGCCCGTCTTGGCGCTGTCCAGCAGGTCGTCGCCCGTCTTCTTCCACACCTGCTTGGCGTGCTCGCCCGTCTTCTCGAAGGAAGCGGCGCTGTAGTCCGGGTGCATGATCTGGTTAAGGGGGTTGTTGTGCAGGGTCTGTTTCAAGGACTGTTTCTCGACCATCTCGTCGCTCATGTGGGGGTTGCCCATGGCGGCGTTGATGCCGACCTTGATCTTGCCCTTGATGTAGTGGTCGGTCTCGTAGTACGTACCGGCCGCCAGGCCGACGCGCCTCGCGAACTGGCTGCCGTCGTGGACGAGGGCGCGTACGCCGCGGTCCCAGCGGGAGCAGAAGGTCTTGAAGGACGAGGCGAGCCCCTCGTTGCCCATCTCCAGACCGCTCAGCGACAGCTCGTCGAAGCCGCGGCCGATCGTCGCATCCCCCACGCTCGCGATGCTCTTGAGCTCGCCGATGGCCTTGTTGATGCCGTTGGCTATGGACGTCAACGCGTCCGAATTTGCGGCGAGTTCGTCGCTCATGCGGTGCCCCCCTCGGCGTCGATCGCGTACGCGTCCGGCACGATGCCGCGCACCGGCGGGAAGAGCATCGGACGTGAACTGCCGATGTCCAGGGCCACGCCGGTCGGCCCTTCCACCGCCGGGACCACGACGTCCAGCAGGCGGGCGCCGAGGACGCTGCGGTATTCCCAGTCCTCGTCCGAGCCGCGTGCGTGCGCGAAGCGGGCCAGGGCCGCTTCGTCGGTGAAGGTGTAGATCCAGCGCAGGCCGCCGAACTCCGACGACCACAGGCCGCCGTGGTCGTCGAGTGGTACGAGCACTGCTGACCGGCGGAACTCCCCGATCAGCGCGGCCGGACGGCCCCGCTCCGCATACAGCTCCACCAGCTCATCCCGTAACGCCATCACACACGCCTCCACGGCCCCGCACAGTACAGAGCGGTACTGACAGGACGCTACACGTAGTTATATCCGGGCCAGAGGCTGGTGGGTGAGTTGGGAGATTTCGGCTATTACGGTCGGGTTGTGGGGCGACGGCCGGCGTTCTCGCAGAGGCCTTTCCGCTTGTCCTTCGTGATGCTGAGTTGACGGTCGCAACGCACTGTCCCAACCGGATCTGGGTGATCCGGTTGGTTGTGCCGCCCGGCGGGTCAGAGAGCTATGGTCTTGCCCAGCGCGAAGTCGGTGCCCTTCTGGCCGTAGATGGTGACCTTGTACGACGACGACGTGACGTGCTCGCCCATGGCGAAGAGCTTGAACGTGTTGGCGTCCTGGCTGAAGTAGAAGAGCGTGACGCTCTTCTGTCCGTTGCCCGAGCTGGCGTGCAGGACCGGGTGGTTCTGGAACTTGTACTTGCCCGTGGGCTTGCCCTTCCTGTCGAACACGTCGTTCAGGGCCTGCTTGAGGTTGGACTCCCTGTCGCCCATCCCCGCTTCCTTGATGACGTTGATCAGGTAGCTCTGGGCCCGGTCCTGGGGCATGGGGCCGGTCTCGCCGCTCCCGTCCTTCTTGATGACAACCAGCTGGGTGACTGCGGCGGTTGACGTCATGGTCGCGTCCTCTCGGTCGGGTGGATATGACGTGATCACTCTGCCGCAACGTCAAGTTCTGCCGTTACAAGGTGAATCAGCCAAAGATCAGCGCTGTCCTCCGGTGATATGGAGGACGATCATCCACGTAGCCGCGAGCATCGCCACCGCCGTGGTCCAGGCGTATCGCGCGAGTTCGCGCCGCGAGAGCAGACCCCATGTGCCGAAGGCAGTGGCAAGGGGTGCGGTGATGGCCGGTATCCAGACGGCGAGTTGCTGGCCGGAGGCCGAGCAGATCAGGCGCGGATCGCCCTGGTCGCAGTTGTCGCTCGCCATTGCGGAGAAGGGGAGGAGGAAGAAAGTGGCGGCCGCGAAGAGCCAGAGGCCGGCTCCGCCCAGGAATTTGAGCAGGCCTGTGATCAAGGTGTCGGTACAGCTGGTGGGTGGCGTGGTCGCGGTCATGACGTGAACGTAAGACGGGCAATGGTGGGCCGGTATCCGTACGCGTACTCATTCCGATGGCGGGATACCTAGGCAGTGCTTCAACTGCCCTGATACCGGCCGTAACTGGCGACTCTGCCAGTGGATGTCGCTTCTTGCCTGAAGGGGTGGTTACCGGATGTAACGTCCGGATCGGTGAGGTATGTGATGTGGTGTGAGAGAGGTTATAGAGACTGGAGTTACACCTGAGACAGGAGCGATGTAGCGTGACGATCGGCCGTACGGTCGATCTTGGTGTGCTCGGTGTCATCGGCTTGAGCAGCAGGAACGTCAACTTAGGCAAGTGGGGGACATGCTGAAGTTTGCGCGGTTTTCGCGACCCTTGGGGACGTCATGATTCCGTTGTCGTTCGCGCAGCGGAGGCTGTGGTTCCTGTCGCGTCTGGAAGGCGCGGGCGGTGCGTACAACATGCCGATGCCGATGCGTTTGTCCGGGGTATTGGACCGTAATGCACTGAAGGCCGCATTGCGGGATGTCGTCGTACGGCACGAGAGTTTGCGGACCGTTGTCGGGGAGACCGACGGCGAGCCCTGTCAGGTCATCGTGGATGCGGACGCGGTCGAGCTGGATTACGCGGTGGTGCCGGTCGCTGGGGGCGAGGACGGGCTGGCGGAGCTTGTGGCCGCCGAAAGCGGTCGCGCTTTTGACGTGTCGGCCGATCTGCCTTTGCGAGCCCGCTTGTTCGTGTTGTCCGAGAACGAGCACATGCTGTTGCTCGTCGCGCATCACATCGCGTGTGACGGGTGGTCGCTTGATCCCCTGGTTCGCGATGTCTCGACCGCGTATGCGGCACGCTGTTCCGGCAGGGAGCCGGAGTGGGAAGAATTGCCCGTGCAGTACGCGGATTACGCGCTCTGGCAGCGGGAATTGCTCGGCGGCGAGGACGACCCGGACAGCGTCTCCAGCCAGCAGGTCGATTATTGGCGTTCTCAGCTTGACGGCTCTCCGGAGCTGCTGACGCTGCCCACGGACCGGCCGCGTCCTGCGACACCGAGCCACCGGGGCGACGTGATTCCGGTGCGGTTCGACCTGGCGACGCACCGGCGGCTGGCAGCGCTGGCCCGTGAGGCCGGCGTGAGCGTGTTCATGGTGGCGCAGGCGGCGTTCGCGGTGCTGATGAACCGGCTGGGCGCGGGTACGGACATTCCGGTGGGTGTGCCGGTCGCGGGGCGTACCGATGAGGGTCTTGATGACCTGGTGGGGTTCTTTGTCAATACGCTCGTGCTGCGGACGGATCTGTCGGGCGACCCGCGATTCCGGGATGTTCTGAATCAGGTCCGGGACACGAGTCTTGCGGCCCTGGAAAATCAGGACGTGCCGTTCGAGCGGCTCGTGGAGGTGCTCAATCCGGCACGTTCCGCGGCCTATCAGCCGCTGTTCCAGGTGATGTTGGCCTTCCAGAGCAGCCCGGTGGCGCATTTTCCGCTGCCGGGTCTGGACGTGAAGGTGCAGCCGGTGCCGAACGGCACGGCGAAGTTCGACCTGTGCCTGACGCTGGACGAGCGGTTCACGGACGATGGTGCCCAGCCGGCCGGGCTGGAGGGCGAACTCGAATTCGCCACCGATCTCTTCGACCGCGGTACCGCGGAGGCGATGGTCCGCTGGTTCGGGCGGATTCTGGACGCGGCGATCGCGGACCCGGGTGTGCGCCTCGGGGAGTTGGAGATCCTTTCTCCCGAGGAACGGCAGCAAGCCCTTGAGCTGCCCGGGGCCTTTGCCGCGTGGAGCCGGGGCCGGCACGACGTGACCGGTGACGAGCGGTTGTGCGTGCTCGATGAGAGCCTGCGGCCGGTACCGCCGGGTGTGGCCGGCGAGGTGTATGTGACGGGTGCCGACGGGCAGATGGCCCGTACCGGCGATCTCGCCCGCTGGCGTGCGGACGGGCGGTTCGAGCTGCTCGGCCGGGTCGCGGGGCGGCTCGTGATCGACGGCTACCGGATCGACCCCGACGAGGTCGAAGCCGTGCTGGCCCGGCACGCGTCGCTCGACGCGGTGGCCGTGATCGCCCGCGAGGGGCGGCTCGTGGCCTACGCCACGCCTGCCGACGGCGCGGCGGCTGTCGACCACGCTGCCGTGCTTCGCTTCGTCGGTGAGTCCCTGCCGGAATTCATGGTGCCGTCCGCGCTGTTGGTGCTGGACGAGATGCCGGCGGACCGTGCGGCGCTTCCGGCTCTTTCGGCCCTTTCGGATGATGTGAGCGTGCCGGGCGACGACGAGGACGACGCCGAGAAGCGGACGGCCGCCCTGTGCAACATCTTCGCCGACGTCCTCGGCATGGACGAGATCGAGGACTGGGAGAACTTCTTCGACCTCGGCGGGCATTCCCTGCTCGCGATGCGCATCATCAGCCGCATTCGCGCCGAATTCGGCGTGGACGTGTCCATTCAGACGGTCTTCGAGGCGCCGACTCCTGCTGCGCTGGCCAAGCGCCTTGTGGAGAAGACCGCCGAGAATCCGTTGCGGCCGCTGCTCCCGCTGCGGGCCACCGGCAGCAGACTGCCGCTGTTCTGTGTCCACCCCGGCGCGGGAATCGGCTGGACCTACGCCGGAATGCTGCGGCACATCGACCCGGACCGTCCGGTCTACGCACTGCAGGCCCACGGTCTGGACGGAGAGCGGGAACTCGCCGCCACGATCGATGCCATGGCCGCGGACTACGTGCGCCACATCCGGGAGGTCCAGCCGCAGGGCCCGTACCACCTGCTCGGCTGGTCGTTCGGCGGAGTGGTGGCGCAGGCCATGGCCGTCCAGCTGGAAAAGGCGGGGGAAAAGGTCGCGACGCTGGCCGTGCTCGACGCCTATCCGGTCGAGCAGAACGGTGAGCCGGAGCGGGTCGAGATCGACGAGCAGGACGTTCTCGCCACGATCCTCGACTTCTTCGGGCACGACGCGTCGGAGTTCGACGGTCCGCTGACCCATCAGGCGGTGAGCGAGGTCCTGTCCGCCGAGAGCGCCGGATTCCCGGGCCTTTCCGAGCATCACGTGCCGGCCATCGCCGCCGTGCAGACGAACAATGTGAACCTGCTCAACGCCCATGTTCCGGGCCGCTTCCACGGGGACGTGGTGTTCTTCACCGCGGCGGACGACGACATCGGCACCGCGGCCGAATGGGAGCCCCATGTGGGCGGGCACCTCCACAACCACGATGTCCCGTGCCTGCACAAGGACATGATGCAGCCCGAACCGCTCGAGGCGATCGGCCGGACCATGGCGAAATGGCTCACGGGGCAGCCTTGATCAACGGAACGGGGGGACGGCGGGGGATCATGGGCGCACCGGTACGGGCGGGCAAGGCGTGGATGGCGGCCCACCACGGTGAATTTCTTCAGGGGGTGTTCGCCGAAGGGCGGTCGCTGAGGCGGGGATTGGTGTCGGTTCCCTGCAGTCTTCATTTCTCGCAGGCGACTTTCGTAGCGTCGGATGTCGTGTCGGACGAGCCGTCCGTCACCGTGGAGCCGTCCTGGAAGACCAAGGCCCGGCGCGCGGCCGTCCTGGCCCTGCGGGAGCTGGGGCGACCGGCCATGGGCGGGCGGCTGCTGATCCGCGAGGACATTCCGTCCGGCCGTGGATTCGGTTCGTCCACCAGCGATGTGCTCGCCGCGATCGGGGCCGTGCAGGACGCCGTCGGCGCCGTGCTCCCGCCGTCCGTGGTCGCGAAACTGGCGGTGGACGCCGAAACGGCCTCGGACGCGCTGATGTTCGGGGACCGGGTCGTGCTGTTCGCGCACCGCGAGGGCGAGGTCATCGAGGAATTCGACGGAGCACTCGTGCCGTTGGGGGTCGTCGGATTCGGCACCAGTTCCGACGGCCTCGGCGTGGACACCCTCGGCCTGCCGCCCGCCCGCTACTCGTCCTGGGAGATCGAGGCGTTCCGGATGCTGCGCACCATGCTGCGCAACGCGGTCCGGGACAGGGACCCGGAATTGCTCGGCCGCGTGGCCACCGAGAGCGCACGGATCAATCAACGGCACCTGCCGGTCAAGGACTTCGACACGCTCGAGGACTTCGCGCGGCAGGCCGGTGGGGTCGGGGTGCAAGTGGCCCACAGCGGAGATGTGGCCGGTCTGCTCTTTCACGCCGAGGACCCGGATGTGGAAGCGCGGATGGACGCGGCCGGCGAATTGCTGACACGCCACGGCGTCACCGCGCAGTGGCGTTTCCGTACCGACAAGTGACAGCGACAGCGACACCGACAAGTGACACGGTTCTTCGGGGGAGAAGCACCATGCTGTACCAATCAATCGTCGAAGCAACCGAATTGCCGCGCATCATCCAGCTCGAACGGAACGTGTACGGCGCGGTGTTCAGCCTGATGAAACTGCTGCCGGCCCGCTTCATGCTCGACCGGGCCGAGGACAGCGGCGCACTGACTCCGCGGACGACCGTCATCGAGACGTCGTCCGGGACTTTCGCCCTGGGGCTCGCGATGGTGTGCCGGATGCGCGATTACCGCCTGAAGATCGTGGGCGATCCGGCGATCGACAAGAATCTGCGCGCCCGCCTCCGTGGCCTCGGCGCCGACGTGGAGATCGTGGAAAAGGCCGGTGCGCAGGGCGGATACCAGCGCGCCCGGCTGGACCGCGTGGCGGAGCTGTGCGAGCGGCACCCGGATCACTTCGTCCCGGGACAGTACGAGAACAAGGACAACCCCACCGCCTACGGCAAAGCGGCCGAACTGATCAGCTCCACCCTGGGCGGTGTCGACTGCCTGGTCGGCCCGGTCGGTTCCGGCGGCTCGACCGGCGGTATGGCGTCGTTCCTGCGGCTCACCGAACCGGACATGCGGCTCATCGGCGTCGACACGCACGGCAGCGTCCTCTTCGGCATGCAGGACGAGCACAGGATCGTCCGGGGTCTCGGCAACAGCCTCATGCCGGGGAATGTGCGGCACGACGCGTACGACGAAGTGCACTGGGTGAATGCGGGGGACACCTTCCGCGCCACCCGTGAACTCCACGAAACCAGAAGCCTGTTCATGGGGCCGACGAGCGGAGCGGCGTACCTGGTCGCGAAATGGTGGGCGGCCCGCCACCCCGACGCCAAGGTCGTCGTGATGCTCCCGGACGAGGGATACCGCTACCAGGACTCGGTCTATTCCGACGAATGGCTGCGGGAGAACGGCGTATGGCAGGACGCGCTTCCCGCCGAACCGGACACGGTCACCGGTCCCGGTGCCGCCGGTACCGGCTGGGCGCGCATGGAGTGGGGCAGACGGACACTCGCGCAGGTGCTGTCGGGGAGTTCCGAGGGAGCGGCGATATGAGCGGCGATATGGGCAGTGACATGAACGACATGCTGTTGTTGGTCGAGAGCAACACCACCGGGACCGGGCGTGAATTCGCCCGGCGCGCCGCCGAGTTCGGTGTCGTCCCCGTGCTGGTGACCACCGACCCCGAGCGCTATCCCTACATCCGCGAGGACGGGCTGCGGCACGTCGTCGCCGACACCTCGGACACCGAGGCGGTCCTGCGGGTCGCCCGCGAACTGGCGCGCGACGGCGGCACCGTGCGGGGCGTGACTTCCAGCTCCGAGTACTACGTGCCGACGGCCGCCGCCGCCGCCCGGGCCCTGGGCCTGCCCGGCCCGGACCCGGAGCTCGTGGCCCGGTGCCGCAACAAGGGCGAGCAGCGCCGTGTGCTGCACGAGGCCGGGGTGCCGGTGCCCGCGTTCGCGGTC
Organism: Streptomyces sp. SX-6; assembly: GCF_059089585.1. NCBI lineage: Bacteria > Bacillati > Actinomycetota > Actinomycetes > Kitasatosporales > Streptomycetaceae > Streptomyces > Streptomyces sp. SX-6. The sequence continues at coordinate 32,437 of NZ_JBTHHU010000031.1, forward strand.
GTGACGTCGCGGGACGAGGCGGCAGCGGCGGCGGTACGGCTCGGCCCGCCCGTCGTCGTCAAGCCCGTGCTGGGCTCGGGGAGCCTCGGCGTACGGCTGTGCGCGGACGGGCCGACGGCGGCCTCGCACGCCGCGGAGCTGTTGGCCGACACGACGAACGAGCGCGGCATGAGCCTCCCGGGCGAGGTGCTCGTGGAGTCGTACCTCAGCGGCGACGAGTTCTCCGTCGAGACGTTCGGCATGGACGTGGTCACGGTCGTCCGCAAACACGTCGGCCCCCTGCCGCAGTTCGTCGAGATCGGGCACGACGTCCCCGCCGGGATCGACCCCGCGCTGCGGTACGAGCTGGGCGCGATCGCGCAGCAGGCGGTGAAGGCGCTCGGGCTCGGCTGGGGAGCGGCCCACACCGAGATCCGGCTGCACGAGGGCCGCGGCCACGTGGTGGAGGTCAACCCCCGGCTCGCCGGCGGGCGCATCCCCGACCTGATCGGCCTCGCCCACGGTGCCGAGCTCGTACGGGCGCAGGTCATGGCGGCACTGGGCGAGACGGTGCCGCTCGGCCACCGGCGGCAGCGCCACGCCGCGATCCGGTTCCTCACCGCGGACGCGCCCTGCACCGTCGGCCCCGTGGACGGGGCCGTCCGCGGCGCCCGCGCGGTGCCCGGCGTCACCGACGCGTCCCTGTACCGCGCGGAGGGCGCGGCGGCGGGCACGCCCGTCGACTTCCGGGACCGGCTGGGCCACGTCGTCGCGGCGGCGGACGACCCAACGGCAGCCCGCGAAGCGGCCGAAGCCGGTCTCACCCGGCTCAAGGAGACCCTGCAGAACGTAAACCCGTCCGAGGTCGACACGGGCAGGCTCAAGACGCCGCTGCACGCGACCGCTCGGCGCATCCTCTTCACCGGCGAGTCCGCCGAGGAGTTCGGCCCCAGCCCGGAGCTGGACGCCATCACGGAGGTGGACCGCGCCCACCTGCTCATGCTGGCGCAGCAGGGCATCGCGGACATCGCCACGGTCCGGCTGCTGCTCGGCGAGATCGAGGCGCTGCGGGCCAGCGGCTTCGCCGAGGTGCTGGGCCGACCGGCGCCCCGCGGGCTGTACATGAGCTACGAGTCGTACCTCATCGAGAAGCTCGGCGCCGACGTCGGCGGCGTCCTGCACACCGGCCGGTCGCGCAACGACCTCAACGCGACCACGATCCGGCTGCGCATGCGGCGCCCGTACGGGGCGCTGCTGACGGAGACCGAGCAGCTCGCCTCCGTACTGGCGGAGCGGGCGGCCGAGTTCCGGGACGTGGTCATGCCCGCCTACACCCACCGGCAGCCGGCCGTGCCCATCACCTACGGCCACTACCTGACGGGCCTCGGCACTGCCGTGCTGCGCGGGCTGGACGGAGTGCTCCACGCCGGCGAGGAGATGGAGGTCAACCCGCTCGGCGCCGGTGCGGTCGGCGGGACCTCGGTGGCGGTCGACCAGGACCGCACCACCAGGCTCCTCGGCTTCGAGGCACCGGCCATGAATTCGGTGCACGCCGTGGCGTCCCGGGACTTCGTGCTGCGGTTGCTGTCGGCCCTCGGGGTGCTCGGGGTGACGGTGGCGAGGGCGGCGCAGGACTTCTCCGTGTGGACCACGGAGGAGGCCGGGCTGCTGCACGTCCCGGACGACCTGGTCGGGGCGAGCTCGATGATGCCGCAGAAGCGCAACCCCTTCGTGCTGGAGCACATCCAGGGCAAGGCGTCGGCACCGATCGGCGGATTCGTCGGCGCCGCCACGTCGATGCTGACCGCCGGCTACACGAACGCGATCGCGGTGGGCACCGAGGCGGTGTCCCACCTGTGGCCCGCACTGCGCGGCGGCACCGAAATGATGGTGCTGATGCGGCTGTTCACGGACGGCGTCCGGCCGGTGCCGGAGCGCATGACGGAGCGCGCCACCGCCGGATACACCGCCGCGACCCGCCTCGCGGAGCACCTGGTCGCCGGAGGCATGCCGTTCCGGGCCGCGCACCACGAGGTGGGCAGGCTCGTGCTCGAGGGGCTGTCCGCCGGGAAGCCACTGGACGACGTGGCGCGCGGCTACGTCGCCGGGCATCCCGAGCACGCGGACCTGCGTCCCGGCGCGCTCGCCCCCGATGCCGTGGTCGAGGCCGCGGAGTACGGCGGCGGGCCCGGCCCGGAGGCGACGCGGCGCGCACGGGAGGCGCTCGAGGCCGAACTGGCCCGGCTGAAGCGGCGTTCCGCCGACCGGCAGCAGCGCTGGGCGTCGGCCGCCGGGGAACTGCAAGCATCGGTCGAAGGGGTGCTGCGGGGATGACCGGGCAACTCACCTGGGCGCAGCAGGACTTGACGGAGGTCGCGGCTCACCACATCCGCCAGGACCGCTACCGGCTCGACGGCGCCTTCGACGCCGAAGCGTTCGCGGGCGCCTGGCGGCGCGTGGCCGCACGCCACGGCGTGCCGCATCTCGCCGAGACGCCGGTCGTCCTGGTGGACGCGCAGGGCGGCTCGGAGTCGGAGGAGGAGCGCCTGCTGGCCGGGCAGCGCGCGCTGGTGAGCGGCACCGCTCCGCTCGCCATCGCGGTCGTCCGCCTCGGCCCGGAGTCCCACCAACTCTGCTGGACCTACCAGCAGCTGCGGCTGGACCCGTGGAGCGTCAACCTCCTGCTCCACGAGGTGCTGACCTGCCTGGCCGGGTGGCCCCTCGCCGAGCCGGTGTCCTGCGAGGCGCTCCTGGAGTGGGAGCGGCAGCAGGACCTCGAGGCCGCGGGCCGCTACTGGCGGCAGCGCCTGGCAGGCGTCGAGACGCCCACCGAGACGCGCCTGGCCGGCGGCAGCGCGGCGGCGGGCGGCACCGCCGCCGTACAGCTCGCCCTTCCCGGCGAGTTGACCGCCGGGCTGACGCCGGTGCTCGCGGAGGCGGCATGGGCCTTCCTGCTGAGCCTGTACGCCGACACCGACGACGTCGTCTTCGGCGCCGTCCGCAGCCGCCGCGCACTGGACGTGCCGGGCGTGCGGGCCATGGTCGGATCGCTCGCGGGCACGGTTCCGGTGCGTACGCGCGTGGCGCCGGACGTCCTGCTCGGCGACTGGCTGCGGGAGTTCGCGGAGCAGACGGCGGGGGAGCAGCCCGCACCACTGTCGTCCCTCGATGCCGGACAGCCGCTGTTCGACTCGGTGGTGGAGTGTGTCGACGTCCCCGTGGAGCTGTTCCCTGCGGAGGTCACGCTGCTCGGCGCGGAGGCGGCACGTACCGCGTGCACGCTGAGCCTCGCGGTGCGCTGCGGCCGCGAGTTCCACGGCGAACTGCGGTACGACCCCTCCGCCGTCTCCGGCGAAGCCGCCGGGCAGCTGGCGCGCCAGTACGCGCACCTGCTGGGCGTACTGGCCGACGAGAGCAACCACGCCACTCCGCTCGGGGCGCTCGACCTGCTCGACGAGGCCGAACGCGAGCGTCTCGTACGGCGGTTCAACGACACCGCGGCCGACTACGACCGCACCGCCACCGTGCTGCACCGCTTCGCCGCGTGGGTGCGTGAGCAGCCCGATGCCGTCGCCGTCGAGGACGGTGCGCTGACGCTCACCTACGCCGAGCTGGACGAGAAGTCGTCCGCTCTCGCCGCCGTGCTCGTGGAGCGCGGCATCGCGGCGGACCACAGCGTGGGCACCTGCTTCGAGCGCTCGGCAGCGCTGGTCGTGGCCATGCTCGCGGTGGCCAAGGCAGGCGGCTGCTACCTCCCGCTGGACCCCGCCTACCCCGCATCGCGGCTCCGGCTGATGCTGGGCGATACGCGGACCCGGCTCGTCCTGGCCGACCGGCGCAGCGCCGGGCAGCTGTCGCTCGAGGAGCAGCAGTCGCTGATCGTCCTGGAGCAGGACGGTGAATGCAGCCTGGCCGCAGCAGAGTTGGGGCCGGAGATACGGGCGCTGCCCGACAGCACGGCGTACATCGTCTACACCTCGGGGTCGACCGGCACGCCCAAGGGCGTGGTCGTCCCGCACGCGGCCCTGACCTGGTTCGTGGCCAACGTGGACTACATCCGGCCCGGCCCGGGAGATGTGGTGGCGCTGGCGTCGAGCCCCGCGTTCGACGCGCTGACCTTCGACTGCTGGGTGGCGCTGAGCCATGGCGCCCGGCTGGCGGTGATCCCCAAGGAGGTCCTGCTGTCGTCGGCGGATCTCGCCCGCGCCCTGCGGACCTCCGGCGTGACGCTCATGTACATGACCGCAGCGCTGCTGGAGCAACTGTCACTGGAGGTACCGGACTTCGCGTCCGGGCTGCGCGTGCTGCTGTTCGGCGGACAGCAGGCCAACGTCGACGCGGTCGCGCTCGTACGGGAGAAGTCCGCGCCCGCCCGGCTGATGCAGGTCTACGGCCCCACGGAAACCACCGTGTGGAATGCCGTCCAGGTGGTGCCGGACGACATCACCGACGGCGTGATCCCGCTCGGGACACCGATCGAGAACTCCACGGAATACCTGCTCGACGAGCAACTGCGCCCTGTACCGGCCGGAGTTCCGGGAGAAGTCTTCATCGGCGGCGACGGCGTCACCCGCGGATATCTGGGCCGGCCCGAACTGACCGAGTCGCGCTTCCTGCCCAACCCCTTCGGCCCGGGCCGCCTTTACCGCACCGGCGACCTCGCGCGGTTCCGCGAGGACGGCTCGCTCGAATTCCTCGGCAGGGTCGACCATCAGGTGAAGATCCGCGGTTTCCGTATCGAGCTCGGCGAGGTCGAGTCGGCCCTGCGCGCCCACCACGCCGTCAGCGCGGCACTGGTGGTGGCACAGGAGATCGCCGGAAGCGGGCCGCAGCTCATCGCCTACCTGGTGCCCGACGAAGGCGCCGATCCGCTCACGCCGAGCGACGTCCGCACCTTCCTCGCCGACAAGCTGCCCGGATACATGATCCCGGCCGTCGTCATTCCGCTCGAGCGCATTCCGCTCACGCCGACCGGAAAAGTGGACCGCAAAGCGCTTCCGCTTCCGCTGACGCCCGATGGCCGCCTTGACCGGCGGAAGTTGGCGCAGATGTCCAGAAACCCTCGCAACTCCTGAACTCATCACTCCTGAAAGGGAGCAGTAATGAAGAGCCTGTTGTCCATCACCGACCTCGACGCCGGGACGCTCGCCGGTCTGGTCGACCGCGCGGTCGAGCTGGGGGCGACGGCGCGGCCGGAGCAGACGCTCGCGGGCAAGTCCGTCGGCATCTACTTCCGGCGCTCGTCCACGCGCACGCGCACCGCGTTCTGGTCGGCGGCGGCGCGTCTGGGCGCCCACACGATCTGCTACGGCCCGGACGACCTCCAGCTCGTGACCGGTGAATCGCTCGAGGACACCGGCCGGGTGCTCGGCAACTACCTGGACATCCTGGTGGCCCGCACCAACGACGACGTCGAGGAGATGCGGCGCCTCGCCTCGAGCGGCGAGCTGAGCATCGTCAACGCGCTGAGCACCTACGAGCACCCCACCCAGGCGCTGGCCGATCTCGCCATGCTCACCGAGGAGTTCGGCAGCCTCGCCGGCCGCGAGCTGCTGTACGTCGGCGAGGGCAACAGCACGGCCGCCGCCCTTGCCCTGGCCACCGCTCTGGTGCCCGACTTCCGTCTGACCATCGTGACGCCGCCCGCCTACGGCGTTCCCGACGAGGTCCTCACCCTCGCGGACAAGCTCGGCAACGGTGCGGCGGGCGTCGAGCAGCTGCACGACCTCGCCGCCGTCGACCGCACGGTGGACGCCGTCTACACGGCGCGCTGGAAGACCATGGGCGTGACCCACGACGACCCGAACTGGATCGACGCCTTCCGGCCCTACCAGGTCTCGTCCGAACTGATGGACCGCCTCAGCGCACCGCACACGATCTTCATGCACGACCTGCCCGCCATGCGCGGCGAGGATGTCGTCGACGAGGTCCTGGACGGCCCCCGCAGCCGCGCCTGGCGCCAGGCGTTCCACAAGATGACCGCCGCCATGGCGGTCCTCGAATGGTGCGCGGCCGAATAGCCGGGACGGCGTTACGCGGTAAGTCGCGGACGCATTCACATAGTTGATCAGTAATTCGACGGGGGACGTCATCGTCATGACAGAACAGCTCAATCCGGCCGCCCTGCCATTGTCGGCCGCACAGATGGGAGTCTGGCTCGCCCAGCAGCTGACTCCGGAAGACCACGGCTTCAACGTCTGCTACGAGCTGGATGTCCATGGTCCGCTTGACGTCCCGCTGCTCGAGCGGGCCGTGCACCGGGCGCTCCGGGAAACCGAGAACGGCTGCTGCGCCCTGGTCGAGGGAGACAACGGCCCGCTGCAAATCGTCAAGGATCTGGCCGAGTTCGTTCTGCCGGTGACGGATGTCAGTGGCGAGGAATCGCCCGAGCAGGCCGCACGGGATCTGACGGAGGCCATGCGCGTCCAGCCGGTCGACCTCGCGAACAGCATTCCGCGGGCGACGTTGTTCCGGCTGGCGGACGACCGGCATGCGCTGACCCTGCACAGCCACCACCTCTTCGGTGACGGATTCAGTGCCCCGCTGGTCATCGCGCGCATCGCCGAGATCTACGCGGCCCTGTGCAAGGGCGAGGAGCCGGGGCCGACCCCGTTCTTCCCGCTGAAGGCCGTCCTCGACGAGGACACGGCCTACCGGGAGAGCGAACAGTTCGGGGAAGACCGGGAGTTCTGGTCGCGGCGGCTCGCCGACGCACCCGCGCCGGTCACCGTCTCCGGGAAGATCGGCCGGAGCAGCAACGGTGACATCCACCAGTCGACGGGCTATCTGTCGCAGGAGGATTTCCAGCGGCTCTCCGTTTCGGCGCGTGCCGCGCGGTCCACGTGGTCGGGTGTGCTCACCGCCGCCTATGCGGCCTACATCCACCGTCTGACGGGATCCTCCACCGTCACCGTCGAATTCCCGGTGCCGGCCCGTACCGGTGTCGTGAACCGGCGTACCCCCGGCATGTTGTCCAACGTGCTGCCGCTCGTCGTGACCGTCGACCCCGCGGCGACCGTGCACGATTTCGTGCGCACCGTGTCCGGGGAAGTACGGCAGCTGCTTCGCCACCAGCGGTACCGCCCCGAGGACATCCGCCGGGATCTGCGGAGTTCCCGGCAGGACTGGCAGGCGAGTGCCCCGCGCATCAACATCATGCCGTTCGCCGGGAACATTCCGTTCGGCAATTGCGAGGGCGCGCTGGTGCCCGTGTTCTCCGGACCCGTTCCGGACCTGTCGGTCGATGTGACCGTCCTGCCCGACGAAGGCGGCCTGCGTTTCGACGTCAAGGGCGACCGGGCCGGATACAGCGCCGAGGACGTGGCCGGACACCAGCGCCGCTTCCTCGGTTTCCTCAACCGTTTCGCGGCGGACCTGGAGTGCCCGGTCGGGCAGACCGAACTCCTCTCCGCCGAGGAACAGCACCAGGTCCTCTCGGTGTGGAGCGGTGCCGAGAACCGGAAGACTTCTGGTGACAGCCGCACCATCACCGAGATGTTCGAGGCCCAGGCCGCACGGACGCCCGACGCGATCGCGCTGACCTTCGGGGACACCCGGCTGACGTACCGCGAACTCGACGAGCGGGCCAATCAGTTGGCGCATCGCCTCGTCGAGCACGGTGCGGGACCGGAGCGATTCGTCGCCCTGTGTCTTTCGCGCTCGGCCGAGCTGGTCGTCGCGGTGCTGGCCGTCCTCAAATCGGGTGCGGCGTACCTTCCGGTCGACCAGGACTATCCCGCCGACCGTATCGTCGGAATGCTGGCGGACACCGACCCGGTCCTGATGCTGGCCGACGGATACACGGCACCCCGGCTCCCGGAATCCGTGACACCGCTCCGCCTGGACGACGACGCCGTAAAGGCCGACATCGCCCGCCGCCCGGTCACGCGGCCGGACAGCGCGCTCTCCCTCTCCCCGGGCCACGCCGCGTACGTCATCTACACTTCCGGCTCCACCGGCCGCCCCAAGGGCGTCGTCATTCCGCACCGGAACGTCATCCGCCTGCTGGAATCCACGGACCACTGGTTCGGCTTCGGCCCGGACGACGTATGGACGCTGTTCCACTCCTACGCCTTCGACTTCTCGGTGTGGGAAATCTGGGGCGCGCTCCTCAAGGGCGGACGGCTCGTCGTGGTGCCCTATGACACGAGCCGTTCCCCGGCCGATTTCGTCGGTCTGCTGGCCGCGGAGCGCGTCACGGTCCTCAATCAGACCCCGTCCGCCTTCTACCAGCTCATGCAGGCCGAACAGGACCGGCCCGATCTCGAACTCGCCCTGCGTTACGTGGTTTTCGGCGGTGAGGCCCTCGAGCCCGCGAAGCTGGCCGCGTGGTACGAGCGGCACGCTGATGACGCGCCGACGTTGGTCAACATGTACGGCATCACCGAGACGACCGTGCACGTGACCTACCGCCCGCTCGACCGGAATTCCGTCACCGCCAACCAGGGCAGCGTGATCGGCGCCGGAATTCCCGACCTCCAGCTGTACGTACTGGACGCGGGGCTGCGTCCGGTGCCGGTCGGTGTCGTGGGCGAGCTGTATGTGGCCGGTGCCGGGCTGGCGCGCGGATACCTGGGACGGCCGGGGCTGTCCGCGGAGCGGTTCGTCGTCGACCCGTTCGGTGGTGCCGGCGAGCGGATGTACCGCACCGGTGACCTGGTGCGCTGGTCGGGTGCGGGCGAGCTCGAGTTCATGGGGCGCGCGGACGACCAGGTGAAGGTGCGCGGTTTCCGTATCGAACTGGGTGAGATCGAGGCGGTGTTGTCTCGTGCCGCTGATGTTGCCCAGGTTGCGGTGGTGGTACGCGAGGACCGTCCCGGTGACCGGCGTCTGGTGGCGTATGTGGTGCCGTCGGGCGGTGCGGTGGATACGGCGGAGCTGCGCGGGTTTGTGGCGGAGGCGTTGCCGGAGTTCATGGTGCCGTCGACGTTCGTGGTGCTGGACGCACTTCCGCTGACCGGTAACGGGAAGCTGGACCGGCGGGCGCTGCCGGTGCCGGATTACGCGGGTGCGGTGGACGGTGGTCGTGGTCCGCGTAATTCGCGCGAGGAGATTCTCTGCGGTCTGTTCGCCGAGATCCTCGGTGTGCCGAGTGTGGGAATCGACGACGACTTCTTCGCGCTGGGCGGGCATTCGCTGCTGGCGACGCGGGTGATCAGCCGTATCCGTGCCGTCTTCGGCGTCGACCTGCCGGTGCGGGCGCTGTTCCTGTCGCCGACGGTCGCGGGGTTGTCGCCGCTGATTGATGCGGGTGTGGGCGGTCGTCCGGCGCTCGTGGCGGCCGAGTCGCGGCCGGAGGCGCTGCCGGTCTCGTTCGCACAGCAGCGGCTGTGGTTCCTCAACCGTCTCGAAGGCGTGAGTGGCACCTACAACCTGCCGATTCCGCTCCGTCTTTCCGGAACCGTCGACCATGAAGCGGTGAAGGCCGCGCTGCGTGATGTGATGGCGCGGCACGAAAGCCTGCGCACCCTGGTCGTCGAGGGCACCGACGGCGAACCGCGCCAGCAGGTGGTGGACGCGGCCGAGGCGGAGCTGGACTACGCCCTGCTGCCGGTCGCCGATGAGGACGAGCTCGCCGAGCGGACGGCCGCCGAGGGCAATCGCGGATTCGAGCTCGCGACGGAATTGCCATTGCGTGCGCGGGTGTTCGCGCTGTCGGAGTCGGAGCATGTGCTGTTGCTGGTCGTGCATCACATCGCGTGTGACGGCTGGTCGCTGGCGCCGCTGGTGCGGGACGTCTCCGTGGCGTACGCCGCGCATTGCTCGGGGGAGTCCCCGGAATGGGACGCCCTGCCGGTGCAGTACGCGGATTACGCGCTGTGGCAGCGGGAGTTGCTGGGCAGCGAGGGCGATGCGGAGAGCGTCTCCAGCCGTCAGCTCGCGTACTGGCGTGATCAGCTGGCCGGTATTCCGGACCAGCTGACGCTCCCCACCGACCGCCCACGCCCCGCCACCCCCAGCCACAAGGGTGGTGTGGTGCCGGTGCGCCTGGACGTGGAGACGCACGAGCAGGTCATCGCGCTGGCCCGCGAGGCCGGGGTGAGCGTCTTCATGCTGATGCAGGCCGCATTCGCCGCCCTGTTGAACCGTCTGGGCGCGGGGACGGACATTCCGGTGGGTGTGCCGGTGGCCGGTCGTACGGACGAGGCGCTCAACGATCTGGTCGGCTTCTTCGTCAACACGCTGGTGCTGCGTACGGACGTGTCGGGCGACCCCCGCTTCCGCGATGTGCTGGCGCGGGTGCGTGACACGAGCCTGGCGGCTTTCGAGCACCAGGACGTGCCGTTCGAGCGGCTTGTCGAGGTACTCAACCCGGTGCGTTCGGCGGCGTATCAGCCCCTGTTCCAAGTCATGCTCGCCTTCCAGAGCAACCCGGTCGCGGACTTCCCGCTGCCCGGCCTGGACGTGAGCGTCCAGCCCGTTCCCAACGGCACGGCGAAGTTCGACCTGACCCTGACCGTGGACGAGCGGTTCACGGACGGCGACGGCAGCCCGGCCGGTTTCGAGGGCGAGCTGGAATTCGCCACCGATCTCTTCGACCGCGAGACCGCCGAGGCGATCGTGCGGCGGTTCGAGCGGTTGTTGTCGGTGGTGCTGGCGGATCCGGATGTGCGTCTGGGTTCGGTGGATGTGCTGGGCGAGGAGGAGCGGCGCCGGGTCCTGGTCGAGTGGAACGACACGGGCGTGGACCGTCAGCGGTTGAGCGTCCCGGAGTTGTTCGAGGCGCAGGTGGCGCGTACTCCGCAGGCGGATGCGGTGGTGTGTGCGGGGTCGGCGGTGAGTTTCGCGGAGCTGAACGCGCGGGCGAACCGTCTGGCGCGTCATCTGCTCGAACTCGGTGTGGGTGCCGAGCAGTTCGTCGCCTTGGCGCTGCCGCGCAGCACGGAGTTCGTGGTGGCGGTGCTGGCGGTGTTGAAGGCGGGTGCGGCATATCTGCCCGTCGACCCGGACTATCCGGCGGACCGCATCGCGTACATGCTCGAGGACGCGCAGCCCACCCTCGTGCTCACCACGCGCGACGACGCTCTCCCCGGTGACGTCCGGCAGGTCGTCCTCGACGACCCCGAGACGGCTGACCTCATCGCGTCCCGCCCGGACGACAACCCGGCGCTTCCGCTCCGGCCCGAGAGCCCCGCCTACCTCATCTACACCTCCGGCTCGACGGGCCGCCCCAAGGGCGTCGTGGTCGAGCACCGGGGCCTCGCCAACCTGGCCCAGGTCTACAGCGGCGAATCGGCCCTCTTCACGACCGCCCTCACTCGCCTCGGCGACCGCAGGCTCCGCGTCGCGCACACCGCGTCCTGGTCCTTCGACGCCTCGTGGGACCCGATGCTGTGGATGATCGACGGCCACGAACTGCACATCATCGAGGACGAGGTCCGGCTGGACGCCGAAACCTTCGTGCGCTACGTCCGGGACCACCGGATTGACTACGTGGACGGAACGCCCACCTACCTCCAGCAGCTCATGTCCTTCGGCCTACTGGATGTTGGAGGCCATGTCCCGCTGATGCTCGTCGTGGGCGGCGAGGCCATCCCGCAGGCGATGTGGGACGAGCTCGCGGCCGGCCAGGACACCGTTGCCTACAACACCTACGGGCCGACGGAGTGCACGGTCGACTCCGTCGACGGCGAGATCACCGCCGACAGCCCGCAGCCGGTGATCGGACGGCCGATCTCCCGGGCGCGGACCTATGTGCTGGACGCGGGGCTGCGTCCGGTGCCGGTCGGTGTCGTGGGCGAGCTGTATGTGGCCGGTGCCGGTCTGGGCCGGGGCTACCTGGGACGGCCGGGGCTGACGGCGGAGCGGTTCGTCGCCGATCCGTTCGGTGGTGCCGGCGAGCGGATGTACCGCACCGGTGACCTGGTGCGCTGGACCCGCACCGGCGAGCTCGAGTTCCTCGGCCGCGCCGACGACCAGGTGAAGATCCGGGGCTTCCGTATCGAACTGGGCGAGATCGAGGCGGTGTTGTCCCGCTCGGCAGAGGTCGCCCAGGTTGCGGTGGTGGTGCGCGAGGACCGCCCCGGTGACCGGCGTCTGGTGGCGTACGTAGTGCCGTCGGGCAGCTCGGTCGATGCGGCGGAGCTGCGCGGGTTTGTGGCGGAGGCGCTGCCGGAGTTCATGGTGCCGTCGGCGTTCGTGGTGCTGGACGCGCTGCCGTTGACCGGTAACGGGAAGCTGGACCGCCGGGCGCTGCCGATGCCGGATTACGCGGGTGCGGTGGAAGGCCGCGGACCGCGCAATCCGCGCGAGGAGACCCTCTGCGGCCTGTTCGCCGAGATCCTCGGCGTGCCGGGCGTGGGAATCGACGACGACTTCTTCGCCCTGGGCGGGCATTCGCTGCTGGCGACGCGGGTGATCAGCCGTATCCGTGCCGTCTTCGGCGTCGACCTGCCGGTGCGGGCGCTGTTCCAGTCGCCGACCGTTGCCGGGCTGTCCGCACTGGTCGTCGAGGGTGCGGGCGGTCGTCCGGCGCTCGTGGCGGCCGAGTCGCGGCCGGAGGCGCTGCCGGTCTCGTTCGCGCAGCAGCGGCTGTGGTTCCTCAACCGCTTCGAAGGCGCCACCGGCACCTACAACATGGCCATGCCCCTGCGGCTGTCCGGTCCCTTGGACCGTGACGCGCTGAAGGCAGCCCTGCGCGATGTCGCCGTCCGGCACGAGATCCTGCGGACCACCGTCGTCGAGACGGACGGTGGCGCACCCTGCCAGCGCATCGTCGCACCTGAGGCGATGGAGCTGGACTACGCGGTCGTGCCGGTCTCCGGTGAGGACGAGCTGACGGCGCTGGTGACGGCCGAAGGCGGCCGAGGCTTCGACCTTTCGGTCGATTTGCCGTTGCGTGCGCGGGTGTTCGCACTGTCGGAGTCGGAGCATGTGCTGTTGCTCGTCGTGCATCACATCGCGTGTGACGGCTGGTCGCTGGCGCCGCTGGTGCGGGACGTCTCCGTGGCGTACGCCGCGCATTGCTCGGGCGAGTCTCCGGAATGGGACGCCCTGCCGGTGCAGTACGCGGATTACGCGCTGTGGCAGCGGGAGTTGCTGGGCAGTGAGGACGACCTGGAGAGCGTCTCCAGTCGCCAGCTCGCGTACTGGCGTGATCAGCTGGCCGGAATTCCGGACCAGCTGACGCTCCCCACCGACCGCCCGCGCCCCGCCACCCCCAGCCACCGAGGCGAGCGGATCACCTTCTCCCTCGCCCCCGAGGTGCACGACAACCTCGGCACGCTGGCCCGCGAATCCGGGGTGAGCGTGTTCATGGTTCTCCAGGCAGCGTTCGCCGCCCTGTTGAACCGTCTGGGCGCGGGGACGGATATTCCGGTGGGTGTGCCGGTGGCCGGTCGTACGGACGAGGCGCTCAACGACCTGGTCGGCTTCTTCGTCAACACGCTCGTGCTGCGTACGGACGTGTCGGGCGACCCCCGCTTCCGGGACGTCGTGGCGCGGGTGCGTGACACGAGCCTGGCGGCTTTCGAGCACCAGGACATCCCGTTCGAGCGGCTCGTCGAGGTGCTCAACCCGACGCGCTCGACGGCGTACCAGCCCCTGTTCCAGGTCATGCTGGCGCTGCAGAACAACGCCGAGGAATCGGTCGAGTTGGCGGGGCTCCGGGTCCAGGAGCAGATGCTGGACGTGGGCACCTCCAAGTTCGACATGTCGTGGAGCCTGACCGAGCGCTTCACCGAGGACGGACGCGGTGCGGGCGTCGACGGTGACGTCGAGTACGCCACGGACCTCTTCGACCGCGACACCGTGGCGGCCATGGTCCGACGGTTCGAGCGGTTGTTGTCGGTGGTGCTGGCGGATCCGGATGTGCGTCTGGGTTCGGTGGATGTGCTGGGTGAGGAGGAGCGGCGCCGGGTCCTGGTCGAGTGGAACGACACAGGTGCGGACCGTCAGTGGGTGAGCGTCCCGGAGCTGTTCGAGGCGCAGGTGGCGCGTACTCCGCAGGCGGATGCGGTGGTGTGTGCGGGTTCGGTGGTGAGCTTCGCCGAGCTGAACGCGCGAGCGAACCGTCTGGCGCGTCACCTGCTCGAACTCGGTGTGGGTGCCGAGCAGTTCGTGGCTTTGGCGCTGCCGCGCAGCACGGAGTTCGTGGTGGCGGTGCTGGCGGTGCTGAAGGCGGGTGCGGCATATCTGCCCGTCGACCCGGACTATCCGGCGGACCGCATCGCGTACATGCTCGAGGACGCGCAGCCCACCCTCGTGCTCACCACGCGCGACCACGCTCTCCCCGGCGACGTCCGGCAGGTCGTCCTCGACGACCCGGACACCGCCGGCGAGTTGGCCGCGCGGCCCGCGGACGACGTGGACGTTCCGCAGCGGACCGCGTCGTCGGCGTACGTCATCTACACCTCCGGCTCGACGGGACGCCCCAAGGGCGTCGTCGTGCCGCAGAGCAGCCTCGTCAACTTCCTCGCGGCCATGCAGGAGAGGTTCGGGCTCGGCGCCGGCGACCGGCTGCTGGCGGTCACGACGTTCGGGTTCGACATCGCGGGCCTGGAGGTCTTCCTGCCGCTGCTGAACGGCGCCGCCGTCGTGTTGGCCGGCCGGGACGCGGTACGCGACACCGCCGCGCTGCGCGAGCTCGTCACCGGCTCCGGCATCACGGTGATGCAGGCGACGCCGAGCCTGTGGCGCGTGGCGGTCGCCGACGGCATCCCGCTGGACGGGGTGCGCGTCCTGGTCGGCGGCGAGCCGCTGCCGGAGGACCTGGCGAAGTCCCTGGTGGCGGCGGCCCGTTCGGTGACGAACATGTACGGGCCGACGGAGACGACGATCTGGTCGACCGCCTCCGCCCTGGACGAGCGGTCGGCCGCCGCGCCCGGGATCGGCCGTCCGATCGCCAACACGCAGGTGTACGTGCTGGACGCACAGCTGCGCCCCGTGCCGGCGGGCGTCGCCGGCGAGCTCTACATCGCCGGTGAGGGCGTGGTCCGGGGCTACCGGGGTCGGCCCGGGCTGACGGCCGAGCGCTTCGTCCCCGACCCGTTCGCCTCCACCGGCTCCGGGGCCCGGATGTACCGCACCGGCGACCTGGCCCGCTGGTCCCGCACCGGCGAGCTGGAGTTCATCGGCCGCGCCGACGACCAGGTCAAGGTGCGCGGCTTCCGGATCGAGCTCGGGGAGATCGAGTCCGTCCTGGCCCAGCACCCCCGGGTCGGCTCGGTCGCGGTGACCGTGCGCGAGGACCGCCCCGGTGACAAGCGGCTCGTGGCCTATGTGGTGCCCGGCACCGCGGAGGACGTCCGGGACGAGGCCGACGACGAGCACCGGGTCGGCGAGTGGCAGAACATCTACGACAACGTCTATGCCGAGGCGGGGTCGGCCGAGTTCGGCGAGGACTTCGGGCTGTGGGTGAGCAGTTACGACGGTGAGAGGATCCCGCTCGCCCAGATGCACCAGTGGCGGGACGCGGCCGTCGCGCGCGTTCGCGACTACGCACCCCGCCGCATTCTGGAGATAGGCGTCGGCAGCGGACTCCTGCTGTCCCGGCTGGCCCGGGACTGCGAGTCCTACTGGGGAACGGACTTCTCCGGACCGGTGATCGATGCGCTGCGCACCCAGGTGGCACGCATTCCGGAACTGGCGGACAAGGTGGAGCTGCGGCAGCAGCCGGCCCATGTGGCGGACGGCCTGCCGACGGAATTCTTCGACGCCGTCGTGGTGAACTCGGTCGTCCAGTACTTCCCCGGTGCCGATTACCTGGCCGAGGTCATCGGCAGGGTGACGCAACTGCTCGCACCGGGCGGTGTGATCGTCGTGGGTGACGTCAGAAACCTGCGACTGCTCGACGCTTTCCACACCGACGTACAGTCCCACCGGGCGGAAGAGGGCGACGGCCCCGAGGAGTTGCGCCAGAAGGCGGAGCGGGCCGCGCTCATGGAGAAGGAACTGCTCATCGAGCCGGAGTTCTTCATGGCGATGGCCGACACGA
The DNA here is from genome assembly GCF_059089585.1 of Streptomyces sp. SX-6. NCBI lineage: Bacteria > Bacillati > Actinomycetota > Actinomycetes > Kitasatosporales > Streptomycetaceae > Streptomyces > Streptomyces sp. SX-6. The sequence continues at coordinate 48,350 of NZ_JBTHHU010000031.1, forward strand.
TTCCCGGACTCGGCGGTGCGGACATCCGCATCAAGCGCGGTGAACACCACAACGAACTGACCCGTTACCGCTATGAGGCCGTCCTGCACAAGAAGCCCGCGGAATCGCTGGTTTCGCTGCGCGACGCGGAAATCCTGGAGTGGCGTGCGGACGCCGACGAACTCGATGCCGTCGCCGACTATGTGGCGCGGAAGCGTCCGGCCCGGCTGCGGGTCAAGGGAGTTCCCAACGGGCGTGTGATACGGGAGGGGGCATCGCGCGGCGTGGACCCGGAAACCTTCTGTGCCATGGGCGAGCGGCTCGGCTACCAGGTCGCTGCCACCTGGTCCGGTGCGGGGCACGACGCCTTCGACGTACTCTTCGTCGACCCGGCCGAGGCCGGGGCCGAGGCGCCGATGACCGCGCTCACGGACCTCTATCTGCCGTCCGCCGCGACGGGGGAGCCCGGTTCTCATACCAATGTGCCGGCGACCGATTTCGAAGGCCCGGCAGTGGCTGCGGAGTTGCGCCGTTATGCGTCGGCAATGCTGCCGGATTACATGATGCCTGCGGCGTACGTCACTCTCGAGGCACTTCCGCTGACTCCCAACGGTAAGTTGGACCGGCGAGCTCTGCCGGCGCCCGACTTCGTCGCGAAGCCGGGGGGACGTGCCGCGAGAACGGCACAGGAGGAGGCATTGTGCGGGCTGTTCGCGGAAGTTCTCGGCGTGCCGTCGGTCGGCATCGACGATGACTTCTTCGACATGGGCGGGCATTCGATTCTGGTGACACGGCTCATCGGCCGGGTCCGTGCGGTCATGGGCGTCGAGTTGGGCATTCGGAGCGTCTTCGAAACCCCGACCGTGGCAGGCCTCGCCGAACACCTCGAGCGTGCGGAGAAGAGCGCGGAGAAGAACGCGGAGAAGAGCCGGAAACAGCGTCCCGCACTGCGCCGGATGCGCCCGGCAGGGCAGTAGGAAACAGCAGGAAAGGTGGCTCAGTTGAGGACTGTTACCGGGTTCGATCGGCAGGTCGTGTGGTGAAGGCGAAGTGGGGAGGATTCTCCCCTGCGTACTGGTGGGTCTGGGTCGGCAGTCTGGTCAATCACGCCGGTTCGTTCGTCGTCCCGTTCTTCGCCTACTACTTGACCAGCAAGCATGGTTTCAGCCCTCTGCAGGTCGGCTTCGTCGCCACCCTCTACGGGGCCGGCGGAGTGGTGTCGACGGTGGTGGCTGGCGTCGCCGCGGACCGGGTGGGCCGTCGGCCCACCCTGCTGGTGTCCCAACTGGGCGCCGCCGCCGCGATGCTGGGACTGGGCTTCGTCGACCAGACGTCGCTGATCTCCGTCCTCGCGTTCGTCCTGGGCTTCACGTCGTACGCGGCCGGCCCCGTCTTCTCCGCGATCATCGCCGACGTGGTGCCCCCGGACGACCGCAAGCGGGCGTACGCCATCCACTACTGGGCGGTCAACCTCGGCTTCGCCGTCGCCCCCGTGCTAGCCGGTGTCATGGCCGAGCGCAGCTACGAGTGGCTCTTCGCCGGTGACGCGGCGACCACCCTGCTCTGTGCCGTGGTGATCGCGGCCCGGGTACCGGAGCACCGGCCGGAGAAGAGCGCGGACGAGCCCGGCGCCGAGGACACTTCCGGGCAGGGCCTGGGCAGCGTGCTGAGGGACCGGGTGTTCATGACCCTGCTGCTGATCGTGGTCGGCATCGTCGCGGTCTACGCGCAGTTCCAGGTGACGCAGCCCATCGCGATGCAGGACACCGGCCTGTCCCCGACGACGTACGGACTGGTCAGTGCCGTCAACGGCGCGCTGGTCGTGGTGATCCAGCTCCCGATCACCCGGATCGTCGAGCGCTACGACGACAGCAGACTGCTCGCGGTGGGAGCGCTCTTCCTGGGCGTGGGCATGAGCCTGTCCGCCTTCGCCCACAGCGCCGGTCTGTTCGCCGTCTCGATCGCGGTGTGGACGATCGGCGAGGCGATAGCCATGCCGACCGGCAACACGATCGCGTCCAAGCTCGCACCCGCGCATCTGCAGGGCCGCTACCAGGGCATGTACGGCATGGCCTACGCCCTCGCGGCAGTGGTCGGCCCGCTGGGCGGTGGCTGGGTGTTCGGCCACTACGGTGGCGCGCCGGTCTGGACGTCCTGTCTGGTGGTCGGCGTGCTGTGCGCCGGCGGGGCGCTGGCCATCGGCCGCGGTGTCCGCCGGCGTGACACGGCGACCGCGGCAGAGGAACCCGTGGCCGCCGCCAGGTGACCACGACAACAACCTGAACGTGTACGAGGAAAGGACAAAGAGGTGAGCAACCCCTTCGAGGACGACAACGCGGAGTACCGGGTGCTGGTCAACGACGAGGGCCAGCACTCGCTGTGGCCGGTGTTCGCGGAGATACCCGCCGGGTGGACCGCGGCTCATGGCCCCGCGGCGCGGCAGGAGTGCCTCGACTATGTCGAGCGGAACTGGACCGACATGCGCCCGAAGAGCCTCGTGGAGGCGATGGGGCGGTAGCCGGTAAATAGCAGTAGCCGGTAAATAACTGGAGGCCGTGACCGGAATCGAACCGGCGTAACTCGCTTTGCAGGCGAGTCCCTCAACCACTCGGGCACACGGCCGTGTTGTGCCTTCCCCGTCGACCTTAGGGCGTGCGGGGAAGGGGGACAACGGTTCCACGGGGCGTGCCATGGGAATGACACGCCCCGTTCACGTGCCCACCGGTGGTGCGGTGAGGAACTCCTCCACCAGGGGCCGGAACATCTCCGGCTCGTCCACCCACGGGTAGTGGCCGACCTCGAACAGCGGCTGCACCTGGGTCTGCGCGCCGGGGAAGGACGCGGCGACGAGCTCGCCCGCGCGCATGCCGGCGACCGAGTCCAGGCTGCCGGTCACGACGAGGACGGGGCACGTCACGTCCCGGAGCCGCTCGAGGACCGCCTGGCGGGCCGGGTCGTCGACGCCCTGCCAGAAGCCCGCGCGGGGGACCGGCCGCAGCTGGTCGGGCTCGGCGGCCGCGTGCGTGCGCTGCGGGGCGTCCCAGCGGCCGTAGGCCATGGGTGCCGCGCGCAGGGTCAGGGCGCGGACCTCGGCGAGGTCGAGGGCCTCGGGGAGGGAGTGCGCGGCGACATAGGCGTCGACCCACCAGTCCTCCGTGGCGCGGGACTCGAAGATCTCCTCGGCGTCGCCGGGGAGTTCGCCCTGGAGGCGGGAGTCCGGGGCGACCAGGACCAGATGGCTCAGCCGGTGCGGGTACGAGGCCGCGTACGCCTGCGCGGTGGTGCAGGCGGCGTCGTGGGCGAGCAGGGGGAAGCTCTCGAGGCCGAGGTGGGCCCGGAGGGACTCGAGGTCCTCGGCGAGCGCGGGGAAGGCGTAGCCGAGCGGGTCGGGGGCGGGCGGGGAGGAGCCGGTGCCGCGGCTGTCGGGGACGACGAGGGTGTGCCGGGCGTCGAGGCCGCCCAGGTCGCCGAGGTAGGCGGCGTCACGGCCGGGGCCGCCGGCGAGGCAGACGAGGGGAGTGGCCGGGGCGGGGGCGCCGCGGGAGGTGAGGGTGCGGTAGAAGAGTTCCGCTGTGTCGTAGGACGCATAGGAATGTGGCATAAGCCCAGATTGATTGATGTGGGGGAGGGGGATCCAGAAGCAGGCCCCGTACCATCGCCCCTCTGCCTTAAATTGCACTTATGATTGCGCCGTGTTCGACTCCCGGCACATCAAGACATTCCACGCGGTGGTCAAGGCCGGGTCCTACTCGGCCGCCGCTCGCGCGCTCGGCTACACACAGCCCGCGATCACCCAGCAGATGAAGGCCCTCGAACGGTCCGTCGGCACGCCGCTGTTCACCCGTGTGGGCCGCGGGATGCGGCTGACCGAGGCCGGCGAGGCGCTGGCACGCCACGCGGAGACGATCCTCGATACGCTCACCGTCGCACAGCAGCAAATGACTTCGCTGACGCGACTGCGCACGGGGCGGGTGCGGGTGTGCGCCTTTCCCAGCGCGGGCGCGACGCTCATACCCGAGGCGCTGGCACGGCTCGCGGCCGACCACCCGGGGGTGCGGGTCGAACTGCTCGAGGACGAGCCGCCGGAGTCGCTGCGGCGGCTGGTGCGCGGGGAATGCGACATCACGCTCGCGTTCACCTACCCCGGGCTGCACGAGGAAGTCCCGGACGAACTGGCCGAAATCCGGCTGATGGAGGATCAGCTGACCGTGCTGCTGCCGGCCGGCCATCCGCTGGCGCGCCGCCGGGCCGTGCAACTGGCGGACCTGGCGGGGGAGCGCTGGATAGCGGGCTGTCTGCGCTGCCGCACCAACTTCCTTCACGAATGCGCACAAGTGGGCTTCGCGCCGGACATCGCCTTCACCACCGACGACAATCTGGTGGTGCAGTCGCTCGTCGCCGAGGGGCTGGGAGCGGCGATGATGCCGGGGCTGGTGCTGTCGTTCCTGCGGCACGACAGGATCACCGGACGGGCGCTGGACCCCGCGTCGCGGCGCCAGATCTCGGCGTACGTCCTGCGCGAGCACCTGCGCGTGCCGGCCACCGCGCTGGTCCTCGACGAGCTGAAGACGGCGGCCGCCCGGCGCGTGGGTTGCTGAGACGGTGACGGCGCCTTCGCGCGATCCATAAGCAGAGCCTGGCGGACGGTCAACAGACTGTCGTTGGACGTGATGGATCCGGGCCCTGACGCTGCACGTATGACCACCCCCACCGCACCCCCCGCGACGACCGCGACGGCGCGTCTCGGCCGGCTCGTCGACGAGGTCCGGGACGCCGTCGGCCGCGGCCTCGCCCCGGACACGACGGCGTACCTGGTCGGCGAGCGGCTCGCCGCCCACCTCGGCGCCGCCGACCTGCTCACCGAGGAACAGCGCGAGGGCGACCCCGAGCGCTACCGGCAGCACATCCTGCACGCCGAGCCCGACGGCAGCTTCTCGGTCGTCGCCCTCGTCTGGCTGCCCGGCCAGGAGACCTGCATCCACGACCACGTGTCCTGGTGCGTGACCGGAGTGCACCAGGGCGCGGAGAGCGAGCGCCGCTACCGGCTCGTGCCCGACGGCACGACCGCGCGGCTCGTCGCCACCGAGGACGTGGTCAACGCGCAGGGCGAGGTGTGCGGGTTCGCGCCGCCCGGCGACATCCACCGGGTGCGCAACTCCTGTTCGTCCACGGCCATTTCGCTGCACATCTACGGTGCCGACGTGTCGCGCCTGGGGTCGAGCGTGCGGCGGGTCTACGACCTTCCCGCCGACGAGCTGTGACGGGTACGCAGGCCACCGCCGCCGAGTCGGAGGCCGTGGCCCCGGCCGCGGCTCCGGCTCCTGCGGCGGCCCGGCCGGGCAAGGTGCCCGGGCTCGCCATGGCCGCGGCCGGGGTCGGGCTGGCCTGGGCGGTGCACTGGCTCGTACCGGCCGTGCCCCTGCTCACCGCCGCCGTGGTGCTCGGCATCGGCGCCGCGCACCTGCCGGGCGTACGGGCGTGGGTGCGCGGTCCCGGGCGGCCCGGACTGACGCTGGCCGGGAAGCGGCTGATGCGCGTCGGCATCGTGCTGCTCGGGCTCAAGCTCAGCCTGCACGACGTGCTCGGGCTGGGCTGGGCGACGGTCGTCATGGTGCTCGCGGTCGTCGCGGCCACCTTCTTCGGGACGCTGTGGCTCGGGCGGAAGCTCGGGCTGCGCGGGGACCAGCCGCTGCTGATCGCCACCGGCTACGCGATCTGCGGGGCCTCCGCGATCGGCGCCGTCGGCGAGGTGTCGGACAGCGACGAGGAGGACATCGCGACGTCCGTCGCGCTCGTCACGCTGTGCGGCACGCTCGCGATCGCCGTGCTCCCGCTGCTGCACCACCCGCTGGGGCTCGACGACGGGCAGTTCGGCCGCTGGGTCGGGGCGAGCGTGCACGACGTGGGGCAGGTCGTGGCCACCGCGCAGACCGCCGGTCCCTCGGCGCTCGGCCAGGCGGTCCTGGTCAAGCTGATGCGGGTGGCCATGCTGGCCCCGCTCGTGGCGGCCGTCGCCGTCACCCTGCGGCGCCGCCGGGGTGCGCCCAGCGGCAAGCGGCCGGCGCTCGTGCCGCTGTTCGTCCTCGGCTTCCTCGCCATGGTCGCCGTCCGCAGCACCGGGTGGGTGCCGGGTGCGGCGCTGGACGGCGCCCAGCACGCGCAGGAACTGCTGCTCGCCGCCGCGCTGTTCGGGCTGGGCAGTGCGGTGCACCTGCCGTCGCTGATGCGTACGGGCGGGCGGGTCGCGGCGCTCGGGCTGTGCTCGTGGGTGGTGATCGCGGGTGCGTCGTACGCGGGAGTGCTGCTGACGACGGGCTGACGACAGCCTGACCTACGGTCTGGCCTACGACCTAGGACGGATGGATGAGCGCATTCCGGACCCGCGCCAGACGCGCCGGAGCCGCCCGGATCCCTAGGGTCCCGGGCATGACCACCACCGATCCGATACCCCCCACCGCCGCCGTCGGGACGGACCTCGAGGGCGGCGGTGTGCTGGGGCGCCGCCACCGGGCCCTGACGCTCGGCATCATCACCGTCGTCTCGCTGATCGCCTTCGAGGCGAGCGCGATCACCACCGCCATGCCGGTCGCCGCGCGTGCGCTCGACGGCCTGGCCCTGTACGCCTTCGCGTTCTCCGCGTACTTCACGGCGAGCCTGTTCTCCATGGCTCTGTCGGGGGAGTGGAGCGACCGGGCGGGCCCGCTGCCGCCGCTCTTCACCGGCATCGTGACCTTCGGCGCGGGGCTGATCCTGGCGGGCTCGTCGCAGCAGATGTGGATGCTCGTCGCCTCGCGCGCGGTGCAGGGACTCGGCGGAGGACTGGTCGTCGTCGCCCTGTACGTCGTCGTGGGGCGGGCCTACCCGGAGCGGCTGCGCGCGAAGATCCTCGCCTCGTTCTCGGCGGCGTGGGTCGTGCCGGTGCTGGTGGGGCCCGTGGTCGCGGGCACGGTGGCCGAGCAGCTGAACTGGCGCTGGGTGTTCCTCGCGATCCCGGTGCTGATCGTTCCGCCGCTCGTGGTGATGCTGCCGGCGCTGCGGAAGCTTCCGGCCGTGGAGGGGAAGGCCGCGCTCGACCGGCGCCGGATCGTGCTCGCGCTGGTCGTCGCGGCCGGTGCCGGGCTGTTGCAGTACGCGGGGCAGGACCGTGACTGGTTCTCGCTGGTGCCGGCGGTTGCGGGGCTTGCGTTGCTGGCACCGTCGATCGTGCGGCTGCTGCCGCGGGGTACGTTCCGTGCGGCTCGGGGGCTGCCTGCCGTGATCTTGCTGCGGGGGCTTGCGGCCGGGTCGTTCCTCGCCTCGGAGTCCTTTATTCCGCTGATGCTGGTGACCGAGCGCCATCTGTCCACGGCGATGGCCGGTCTTTCGCTCACGGGTGGTGGGTTGAGCTGGTCGCTCGGCTCGTTCACGCAGAGCCGGACTCGGCTGGAGCCGTACAGGCGGCAGCTGATGGGGGTGGGGCTGGTGCTGATGGCCGTGGCCATGGCGCTGCTGACCACTGTCCTGATCGACGGGGTCCCCGTGTGGATCCTGGCCGTCTCGTGGGTCATCGGCGGCTACGGGATGGGGCTGAACATCGGCAGCACGAGTGTGCTCACGCTGGGGTTGTCGGGGGTTGGTGAGGAGGGTGCGAATTCCGCTGCGCTCCAGGTTTCGGATGCGCTGGGCAACATCGTGCTGGTGGGGGTGGCCGGTGTGTTGTTCGGGGCGTTCGGGGGCGGTGCGGCTGTTGCGGCGGACGGGGCTGTGGGGGGTGCGGCTGCGCCGCGGGCGGCGTTTGCGGTGGTGTTCGGGGTGATGGCGGGGGTGGCGTTGGTGGCGGCGTGCGTCAGCACGCGGTTGCGGCCGCGGGGGTAGGAGGGTGCCCCGGTCCCGCCCTTTCACCGTTTCCTCCGGGGCTCCGCCCCGGCCCCCGAAACCGCGCTCCGCGCGGTTGTCCTCAAACGCCGGACGGGCTGGATTTGCCCGGCACTATCAAGCCCGTCCGGCGATTGAGGACGAGCGGCGGAGCCGCGACAAGCGGGGTCTGGGGCGCAGCCCCAGGGCACCGCGCGGAGCGCGGTTCGGGGTCCGGGGGGCTTGCCCCCGGGAAACGGGGAAAGGGCGGGACCGGGGCGGCTCCCCTCCGGACCCCGGTAGGCTGACGCGGTTGCCGACCCGACCGCCGACCCGCCGACGGAGACCGTGACTACCACCACCACCGCCGCCAGCCACCACCTCTCGCCCGCCTTCCCCGGCCGGGCCCCCTGGGGTACCGCCAACAAGCTGCGCGCCTGGCAGCAGGGTGCGATGGACAGGTACATCCAGACGCAGCCCCGCGACTTCCTCGCCGTCGCGACGCCGGGCGCGGGGAAGACCACCTTCGCGCTCACCCTCGCCTCCTGGCTGCTGCACCACCACGTGGTCCAGCAGGTGACCGTGGTGGCCCCCACCGAGCACCTGAAGAAGCAGTGGGCGGAGGCCGCGGCCCGGGTCGGGATCAAGCTCGACCCGGAGTACAGCGCGGGCCCGCTGGGCCGCGAGTACCACGGCGTCGCCGTGACCTACGCGGGCGTCGGCGTCCGGCCGATGCTCCACCGCAACCGCTGCGAGCAGCGCAAGACGCTCGTCATCCTGGACGAGATCCACCACGCCGGCGACTCCCGCTCCTGGGGCGACGCCTGCCTCGAGGCCTTCGACCCGGCCACGCGCCGGCTGTGCCTGACCGGTACGCCCTTCCGGTCCGACACCAACCCCATCCCCTTCGTCACGTACGAGGAGGGGAACGACGGAATCCGCCGTTCCGCCGCCGACTACACGTACGGCTACGGGAACGCGCTCTCCGACGGCGTCGTCCGGCCCGTCATCTTCCTCTCCTACAGCGGCAACATGCGCTGGCGCACCAAGGCGGGCGACGAGCTCTCCGCCCGCCTCGGCGAGCCGATGACCAAGGACGCGATCTCGCAGGCGTGGCGCACCGCCCTCGACCCGCGCGGCGACTGGATGCCGAACGTGCTGCGCGCCGCCGACCGGCGGCTGACCGAAGTGCGGAAGGCGATCCCGGACGCGGGCGCGCTCGTGATCGCCTCCGACCAGGACTCGGCGCGCGCGTACGCGAAGCTGATCCGGGAGATCACCGGCGAGGGCCCGACGGTCGTCCTCTCCGACGACTCCGGCGCCTCGCAGCGCATCGACGACTTCTCGGACGGCGACTCGCGCTGGATGGTCGCCGTCCGCATGGTGTCCGAGGGCGTCGACGTGCCCCGCCTCGCGGTCGGCGTGTACGCGACGACGATCTCCACGCCGCTGTTCTTCGCCCAGGCGGTCGGCCGCTTCGTGCGGTCGAGGCGGCGCGGCGAGACGGCGTCCGTCTTCGTGCCGACGATCCCGACCCTGCTGACCTTCGCCAACGAGATGGAGGTCGAGCGCGACCACGTCCTCGACAAGCCCAAGAAGGAGGGCGAGGAGGACCCGTACGCCGAGTCCGAGAAGGAGATGGACGAGGCTAACAAGGAGCGGGACGAAGCAGACGCTGCCACGGGCGAGCAGGACATGCTGCCGTTCGAGGCCCTCGAGTCCGACGCCGTCTTCGACCGGGTGCTCTACGACGGCGCCGAGTTCGGCATGCAGGCCCACCCGGGGAGCGAGGAGGAGCAGGACTACCTCGGCATCCCCGGCCTGTTGGAGCCCGAGCAGGTGCAACTGCTGCTCCAGAAGCGGCAGGCGCGGCAGATCGCGCACAGCCGCAAGAAGCCGGACGACGAGGCCGACCTCCTCGAAATGCCCGCCGAGCGGCGTCCGGTGGTCACGCACAAGGAACTGCTGGAACTGCGCAAGCAGTTGAACACTCTCGTCGGCGCGTACGTGCACCAGAGCGGCAAGCCGCACGGTGTGATCCACACGGAGCTGCGGCGGGTGTGCGGGGGACCGCCGAGCGCGGAGGCGACGGCGGGACAGCTGACCGAGCGCATCAAGAAGGTGCGGGAGTGGGCGACGCGCATGCGTTAAGCGGATGCGTGGTGCCCGGATTGTGGGCAGACTCTTCCGCTGAGCGGACTGGATCGCTAGCGTGCCCGACACGCACACGCCCCGTGGCAGCGCCGCCGCGGAGCGCGGCCGGCTGCATTCCGGCGGCCTCTCCCGCGCGCTGCCGGACGGGACCGGTGGCGCATCCCCACCGCGTCGAGGGGCCCGTCTTTCATCGGAGGAGGGGCGTCGTGACCGCGGAGACTTCGCAGACGCTCGACAGAGGACTGCGCGTCCTCAAACTGCTCGCCGACACCGACCACGGGCTGACCGTCACCGAGTTGTCGGCCAGGCTCGGCGTCAACCGCACGGTCGTCTACCGGCTGCTCGCCACGCTGGAGCTGCACGAGCTCGTCCGCCGCGACATCGGCGGACGGGCCAGGGTGGCTCTCGGGGTGCTGCGGCTGGGACGCCAGGTGCACCCGCTCGTACGGGAGGCGGCGCTGCCCGCGCTGCGGGCACTGGCCGAGGACGTCGGGGCCACCGCCCATCTCACGCTCGTGGACGGGGCGGAGGCGCTCGCGGTGGCGGTGGTCGAGCCGAGCTGGACGGACTACCACGTGGCGTACCGCGCCGGGTTCCGGCATCCGCTGGACCGCGGTGCGGCGGGGCGGGCGATACTCGCCGCGCGCCGGGGGGAGGTCGACAACCCCGGGTACGCGCTCACCCATGGCGAGCTGGAAGCCGGGGCGAGCGGCGCCGCGGCACCCCTGCTGGGGGTGAACGGGATCGAGGGGAGCGTGGGCGTGGTGATGCTCGCGGACTCCGTGCCGGAACGCGTGGGGATACGGGTGATCGAGGCGGCCAAGGAAGTGGCGGACGCGCTGCGGTGACACTGTCCTGGCACGTTAGGGTCGTCGTATGCCTGCACTGTCCCGCCGCGGCCGCCTGCTCGCCCTCTGCGCCCTGCCTGTCGTCGCGCTGCTCGCGGTCGCCGCGTTCGCGCCGCTGCCGTTCACCATCGCGCAGCCGGGCATGACGGCGAACGTGCTCGGCACCGACCGGAACAAGCAGGTGATCTCGGTCGAGGGCGTGCCGGTCCGCAAGACCAGCGGGCAGCTGCGCATGACCGCGATCCTGGCCACCGGCCCGCACGTCGAGGTCGGCCTGGCCGACGTGGTCAGCGGCTGGTTCCGTACGGACCGTGCGGTCATGCCGCACGACGCTGTCTACCCGGTGGGCCAGTCGGACAAGGAGGTCGAGCAGCACAACGTCGAGGACATGAAGAAGTCCCAGGACGCCGCCGAGCGCGCCGCCCTGGACTATGTGCACCGCTCGCCGAAGGACGTCAAGGTCTCCCTGAGCCTCGCCGATGTGGGCGGGCCCAGCGCGGGGATGATGTTCGCGCTCGGCATCATCGACAAGATCGACGGCGATGGCCGCGGCGGCGACCTGACCGGCGGCCGGACGATCTCGGGCACCGGCACCATCGCCCCCGACGGCACCGTGGGCGCGGTCGGCGGCGTCGCGCTCAAGACGCAGGCGGCCAAGCGGGACGGGGCGACCGTCTTCCTCGTCCCCAAGGCCGAGTGCTCGGACGCCAAGGCCGAACTGCCCGAGGGTATGCGGCTGGTCCCGGTGAACGAGCTGAAGGACGCCGTGCAGTCGCTGCGCGCGCTGTCGTCGGGCGGCCGCGTTCCTTCTTGTTGATCCTCTCTTGTTAATCCTCTGAAGCCTGCTGCACCAGCGGGATGATCCGCAGCGGTACCGCGTTCTCCATGACGATCGCCGTCGAGGCCCGCACGATGCCGTCGATGCCCACGACCCGGTCGATCACCCGCTGGAGGTCCGCGTTCGAGCGGGCCACGAGCCGGCACAGCATGTCCCCGTGCCCGGTGATGGTGTGCAGCTCCAGCACCTCGGGAACGGACGCGAGGTGGCTGCGGACGTCCGTGCCCTGGCCCTGCCTGATCTCCAGCGTGGCGAAGGCGGTCACCGGATAGCCCAGCGCCGCCGGGTCCACGTCCGGGCCGAAGCCCCGGATCACCCCCTGGGACTGGAGCCGGTCGAGGCGCGCCTGCACCGTGCCGCGGGCCACGCCCAGGCGCCGGGAGGCCTCCAGGACGCCGATGCGCGGCTCCCGGGCGAGCAACTCGATCAGCCTGCCGTCCAAACGATCGATCGCCATGATCAGCTCCCCGTGGTCATCGTGTACGGAACGACCGGCCGTTCCGGCCTCTCGCTATGCATATTGCCCAGTGGAAACACGAACTATTGCGCACCTTGTGGATCGGAGAGACCCTGCGCGTTATGACGCAGACCACAGATCACACTCCCCACACGGCACGGCAGGCGGACCCCTTCCCGGTCAAGGGGATGGATGCGGTCGTCTTCGCCGTCGGCAACGCCAAGCAGGCCGCGCACTACTACTCCACCGCCTTCGGCATGAAGCTGGTCGCCTACTCCGGACCGGAGAACGGCAGCCGCGAGACCGCGAGTTACGTCCTGGAGTCGGGCGGCGCCCGGTTCGTCTTCACGACCGTCATCAAGGCCGCCACCGAGCGGGGCCGCTTCCTCGCCCAGCACGTCGCCGAGCACGGCGACGGGGCCGTGGACCTCGCGATCGAGGTGCCGGACGCGCGGGCCGCGTACGCCTATGCGGTGGAGCACGGTGCGCGGGGGGTGGAGGAGCCGTACGAGCTCAAGGACGAGCACGGCACGGTCGTCCTCGCCGCCATCGCCACGTACGGCCAGACCCGGCACACGCTCGTGGAGCGCACCGGCTACGACGGGGTGTACCTGCCCGGGTACGTCCCCGCCGAGCCGATCGTCGAGCCGCTCGCGCGGCGCAACTTCCAGGCGATCGACCACTGCGTGGGGAACGTCGAACTCGGCAGGATGGACGAGTGGGTCGGCTTCTACCACAAGGTCATGGCCTTCACGAACATGAAGGAGTTCGTCGGTGACGACATCGCGACCGAGTACTCGGCCCTGATGTCCAAGGTCGTCGCGGACGGCACCCGCAAGGTGAAGTTCCCGCTCAACGAGCCGGCCATCGCGAAGAAGAAGTCGCAGATCGACGAGTACCTGGAGTTCTACGGCGGGCCCGGGCTGCAGCACATAGCCCTCGCGACGAACGACATCGTCGCCACGGTGCGGCAGATGCGGGCGGCGGGCGTCCAGTTCCTGGACACGCCGGACTCGTACTACGACACGCTCGGCGAGTGGGCCGGTGAGACGCGCGTCCCCGTCGAGACGCTGCGCGAGCTGAAGATCCTCGTCGACCGGGACGAGGACGGCTACCTGCTCCAGATCTTCACCAAGCCGGTGCAGGACCGGCCGACGGTCTTCTTCGAGATGATCGAGCGGCACGGGTCCATGGGCTTCGGGAAGGGCAACTTCAAGGCGCTGTTCGAGGCGATCGAGCGCGAGCAGGACAAGCGGGGCAATCTGTAGGGGGTTCCGCTGCCCCGGTCCCACCCTTTCGCCGCTTCCCGGGGCGCAGCCCCAGGAGACGGGGAAAGGGCGGGACCGGGGCGCACCCCTCTGGCAGGCTGGCCCCATGAGCGACCTGATCACGCACCTCCGCAAGGGACTTCCCGCCGAGGCGGTCCTCACCGACCCGGACGTCACCGCGTCGTACGCCAACGACATGGCGAGCTTCTGCGCCGCGGGCGCTCCCGCCGCAGTCGTGCTGCCCCGCACCGTGGAGCAGGTGCAGCACGTCATGCGCACCGCAACGGACTTGCGCGTACCGGTCGTCCCGCAGGGCGCCCGCACCGGGCTGTCCGGGGCGGCGAATGCCACGGACGGCTGCATCGTGCTGTCGCTCGTCAAGATGGACCGGATCCTGGAGATCGACCCGGTCGAGCGGATCGCGGTCGTCGAACCGGGCGTCGTCAACGCCGTGTTGTCCCGCGCGGTGAACGAGCACGGGCTCTACTACCCACCGGACCCGTCCAGTTGGGAACAGTGCACCATCGGCGGCAACATCGGCACCGCCTCCGGCGGCCTGTGCTGCGTCAAATACGGCGTCACAGCCGAATACGTGCTCGGCCTCGAGGTCGTGCTCGCCGACGGCCGCCTGTTGACGACCGGCCGCCGCACGGCGAAGGGCGTCGCGGGCTACGACCTCACGCGCCTCTTCGTCGGCTCCGAGGGCAGCCTCGGCGTGGTCGTACGGGCCGTACTGGCGCTCAGACCCGCACCGCCCCGGCAGCTCGCGCTGGCGGCCGAGTTCCCGTCCACGGGCGCCGCCTGCGAGGCGGTCCGCAGGATCATGGCGCGCGGGCACGCGCCGTCCCTGCTCGAGCTGATGGACAAAACGACCGTCCGGGCCGTCAACTCCATGGCGAAGATGGGGCTTCCGGAGACGACGGAGGCCCTGCTCCTCGCCGCCTTCGACACCCCCGACCCCGCCCCGGACCTCGCCGCGGTCGCCGAGCTGTGCACCGCCGCCGGGGCCACCGAGGTCGTACCGGCCGAGGACGCGGCCGAGTCCGACCTGCTGCTCCAGGCCCGCCGCATGTCGCTGCCCGCGCTGGAGACGCTCCGGCCCGCGACGATGATCGACGACGTGTGCGTGCCCCGGTCCCGGCTCGCGGACATGCTCGACGGCACCGCCGCCATCGCCGCCCGGCACGAACTCACCATCGGCGTCTGCGCCCACGCGGGCGACGGCAACACCCACCCCGTGGTGTGCTTCGACCCCGCCGATCCCGACGAGGCCCGGCGGGCGAGGGAGTCGTTCGACGAGATCATGGCGCTGGGCCTGGAGCTCGGCGGCACGATCACCGGCGAGCACGGGGTCGGGCTGCTGAAGAAGGACTGGCTGGCCCGCGAGGCCGGGCCGGTCGCCATGGAGATGCAGCGCGGTATCAAGGCCGTCTTCGACCCGCTCGGGATCCTCAACCCCGGCAAGGTGCTGGACGGTTAGGAGGACATCCCCCGGGCCCCTAGGCCGGGTCGTCGCCCGCGGCGGGCGCCAGCAGGGCCCGCAACGCCTCGTCGAGGCCGAGCCACTCGTGCTCCTCGCCCCGGGCCACCACCCGCAGCGTGCGCTCGAGCCACGCCGAGAGCCCCCGTGCCGGCACCTCCAGCAGCGCCTCGCCGTCCGGCGACGACAGGGCCACGCACACCACGGCGCGGCCCCCGGCCCGCATCGGCCACACCCGTACGTCACCGTGCCCGCAGGGCCGCCCCATGCCCTCCGTCAACAGGTCGCGGGCGAACGTCCAGTTGACCGGTGACCCCGACGAGACGTGGAAGGTGAACCGCACGGCGTACGGGTCGGACGTCCGGTAGGACAGCCGGGCGGGCACCGGAAGGCTGCGCTCCGGCGACAGCACCAGCCCGATCTCCAGGTCTCGTTCCACAACGGTGTGCATGAAGTGCGCCCTCTCCACTTGAGCTTCGCTGCTCGGTGCGCGGCCTCTCCCGACGGGGCCCGCACCGGAGGAGAGCGCGCTGACCCCGCATCATGACGCGACTTCGCGCCATCGCACGTGTGAGTGGTCCCGTCGGCGTGACGGCCACACAGAGGAGGGCCTTCTGGTAGACCTGTTGGCTGCGCCCCGGGTTGTCTTTTGCGCATTGAAGTCATGAGCGGTCGCCCGGCGTCGCGCGACCGCGCGTGCGTGCGGCAGACTGCCAGACATCCCAGACGGACGAACAGATACGGGACACCGGAGACCATGAGCGCACCCATCCCGGGATCCGCCGACACCAGCCCCAGCCGCGGCTGGTACCCGGACCCGTCCATCCCCGGCTACATCCGCTTCTGGAGCGGCACGGCCTGGGTGCCCGGCACCAGCCGGCCCGCGCCCCCCGACGGGGAGCCGCTGCCCGGCCCGCCGCCCGGGGTGGCGGCGGCCCCGCTGCCCGCGCTCGCCGCGCCCGTGCCGCCGACGCCGCGGTCCGCCGTCGTGCCGCGTACGGAGGACACGGGGCCGGTGTTCCTCGACGAGGAACCGGAGCCGCAGGATCCGCGGGCCCCGGCGGCCTGGCCGCAGCAGGCGGCCGCCGCGCCCCCGGCCCGTGACCCCCGGCTGCCGGAGCAGACAGGGGGCGTGCTGGAGCCGCGCAGGCAGGCGCAGCCCGCCGTAGCCGAGTCCTTCGTCCCCCGGCCGTGGCCCGACACCCGCGGGCAGGGCGCGCCCGTCCCGGCGGCGGTCCCGGAGCCGGAGCCCGCGCCCGTCCCCGCGGTGCCGGCGCAGCCGGTGGGCTGGGCCCAGCAGGTGCAGCAGCTCGCCCGGCAGGCGCCGGTGCCCTCGCAGCCGCTGCCCGAGTCGGCTCCCGCGCCGTGGAAGCCGCCCGCGCACAATCTGTTCGAGCAGCAGGAGGGCCGCCCCGCGTCCCTCGGCCGCCGGTTCGCCGCGCGGCTGGTGGACACGGCCCTGCTGGGCGGCGTCGTGAGCGCCGTCGGGGTGCCGCTGTGGAACAAGTCCGTCGAGCACATCGACACCAAGGTGGAACAGGCCAAACACTCCGGCCGCACCGTCACCGTCTGGCTCCTCGACGGCACGACGGGCACGTATCTGGCCATCGTGCTGGCCGTGTTGCTGGTCGTGGGCGTGCTGTACGAGGCGCTGCCCACCGCCAAGTGGGGCCGCACGCTGGGCAAGAGGCTGTGCGGGGTGCGCGTCCTCGGCATCGAGTCGCACGACACCCCGTCGTTCGGCACCGCGCTGCGCCGCTGGCTGGTCTACGGCGTGCTGGGGGTGCTCGTCGTCGGCGTCCTCAACGTGCTGTGGTGCCTCTTCGACCGGCCGTGGCGGCAGTGCTGGCACGACAAGGCGGCCCGTACGTTCGTGGCGTCCGCCGGGGACTGAGCGGGCCCCGCAACTCGAACGGCATACGGGCGGATGCGACGGCCGGAGGCCTGGGTTCTACTCGGGCCATGAGTACCGATGAGCCGCCGCCCGACCTGCCGCCGTACGGGGCACCGCCGCCGCACGGCGGGAATCCCTACGGCGATCAGTACGGCGCCGCCGACCCCCTGGCGGGCATGCCGCCGCTCGCGAACCGGGGCAGGCGGCTGGTCGCCCGGATCATCGACGGCCTGCTCGTGTCCATTCCGGTCAGCCTGGTCTACGCGGCGTTCACCTGGAACAACTGGGACCCGACGCACGACCAGACCAGGAACACCGGACTGGGCATCCTGATCTCGGTCGTGTACTTCGTCTACGAGGGCCTGATGCTCACCGCGCGCGGCCAGACGGTCGGCAAGATGGCGATGAGCATCCGCGTCGGAATGCTCGACAACGGCGCGACTCCTGAGGGCACGCCCGGCTGGACCCGCGCCGCTGTCTACAACCTGCCGCAGATCGTGCCGTGTTGCGGCTTCGTGTTCTGGCTCGTCAATGTGCTGTGGTGCACCTGGGACAAGCCGTACCACCAGTGCATTCACGACAAGGCCGCGAAGACAGTGGTGGTCTCAACGGCCTCAACCCGGTAGCGAGTGCTCGCTGATACGCGTCGCGGCGGAATCGGCGGGCACCGCCGTCCGCTGCGGCTCCCGGCCGCCATGGGCCACCGTCCGCGAACTCCGGTGCGGCAGAGGCATGGTGACGGCCACGAGCAGCCCGAGCGCCAGGGCGCCCAGGGCGACGACTGCGACTCCGATGCCCGACCTCGTCTGCGACAGCAGCAGCATGGCGAGAGTCGAGAACACTACGGTGGCCGAGCCATAAGCGATTTGTGCTGAAGTCGGACGCGGCATGACGGGATCCGTCCTCGGGGCAGTGATGGGGGTGCAGAGCCGACAAGTGGGGACCGCATAAAGACTCTACGGTCCTGTCTGCCCGGGGGGAACGGGTAGTAAGCGCGCCCTTAACGCCGGTGACAGGAGCATCCGGGGCGAACGGGGGCCGTGGACGTACGGGAGCGCCGGGCGAACGCGCCCGCGTGTTCGGGTGACGGTATCGGACGTTACTGACACCGGCTCCCGGAACGGGCAGTGCGCGCGGGACGTGCGAGGTGTCGCGACCGGCCCCATGAGCATTGCCGTGATGGCATCACCGCAGGTCAGAGGCCATTTTCTGGGAAACCCCTGGCGGTGCACGGTGGGAGGCGATTAGATGCCTCTGGTGGTGTTCTTATTGACACCCGATGCTCTGGGGAAGGGTGATGCGCATGGCAGGCGGTGGCTTCGCCAGGCTTCCGGACGGCAGCATGATCGTTGCTCTGTCCCTGCCCAGCCCGCCCGGCGGCAGCGCGCTGCCGGGCACGCGGGTCAGGGTTCTGGTGCACGCCCTGAACCGTCAGCGTGCGCTGACGCGGCTCAGGAATCTGGGGCTGAGAGCGGTCTATCTGCGCGGCAACAGCGAGCCGCCGACGCCGGACGAGATAACCGCCGCGCTCCACCACCCCGACGGGCTCGTATGGCGCTCGGCGCCGGACGACGACACGGAATCCTGGCATCCGATACGGAGCCTGCTGCGCCGCCGCCCGCTGGGGGCCATGCCTTAGGGCGTGCCGTCGGGACCCCGGGGTCCGGGGCGGAGCCCCGGGAAAAGGTCCGCCGCAACGGCGCCGATGCCACGACGGCGAGGGTCCGGCGGAATACGCGGTCACCGTAACCGGCATGGGGCACGATCCGCCCGGCGGGGCCTCGTCAGGCCGAGATGACGACCGGCTTGCCGGTCAGCTGGATGCCCGCCTCGCGCATCTCCTCCAGCGCCCGCTCGGTGGTGTGCGGGGCTACTCCGGCGGTCAGGTCGAGGAGCACCTCCGTGGCGAACCCCGCTCGCCGGGCGTCCAGCGCGGTGGCCCGTACGCAGTGGTCGGTGGCGATGCCGACGATGTCGACCCAGGTCACCCCGCGCTCGCGGAGCCAGTCCTCGAGCGGGGTGCCGTTCTCGTCGGCGCCCTCGAAGCCGCTGTAGGCGGCGGAGTGGGCGCCCTTGTCGAAGACGGCGTCGAGGGCGCCGGAGGCGATGACGGGCGCGAGGTTCGGGTGGAAGCCGCTGCCCTCCGTGCCGGCCACGCAGTGGGCGGGCCAGGAGTGCTCGTAGTCCGGGTGGGCCGAGAAGTGCTCGCCGGGGTCGATGTGGTGGTCACGGGTGGCGACGATGTGGTCGTAGGCCGTACCCGCGTCGGACACCAGGTCGGTTATCGCGGCGGCCACGTCGGCGCCGCCGGCCACCGCGAGGCTGCCGCCCTCGCAGAAGTCGTTCTGCACGTCGACGATGATCAGTGCACGGTGCATGGTGCGGATCCTTTGCGGAAGGGCCCTGGGCCGACGGTGCGGATCGTCTCCTGTGACGCGTCCCCTGTGACCGAGGGTAGTGATTCCCGCTCGGTAACGGGAAGAGAGCCCAGGAGCGGTCAGAGGTACTCGGTGGGCAGGACCGGCTCGCCGCGCGAGAGCTGGGTGGCCGAGAGCGGCAGCAGCGCGCGGGCCGCCGTGTGGCGGTCGCGGGCGACGTCCAGCGGCTCGCGGGCGACGACCTTGCCCCCGCGGATGAGCTCCACGAGCAGCTGCCGGCCGGCCAGCTCCGCGGGTACCTCGCCGGTGCCGACGATCTCCGTCTCGGCGACGCCGTCGGCGTCCAGGCGCCGGGCGGCCCACTTCCGGCCGCCGATGGAGGCCTTGCCGCCCATCGACTTCTTGGCCACGGGCCGCAGCGGGGCGTCGGCGTCGGCACTGTCCGCGCGGGCGACCAGCTTGTAGACCAGCGAGCACGTGGGGTGCCCGCTGCCGGTCACCAGCTGGGTGCCGACGCCGTACGCGTCCACGGGCGCGGCGGCCAGCGAGGCGATGGCGTACTCGTCGAGGTCGCTGGTGACCACGATCTTCGTCTCGGTCGCGCCCAGTTCGTCCAGCTGCTGGCGGACCCGGTGCGCGAGCAGCAGCAGGTCGCCGGAGTCGATCCGGACCGCCCCCAGCCCCGGCCCGGCCACCTCCACGGCCATCCGGACCGCCTCGGCCACGTCATAGGTGTCGACCAGCAGCGTCGTCGCCCCGCCGAGCGAGGCGACCTGTGCGGTGAAGGCGTCGCGCTCGCTGTCGTGCAGCAGCGTGAAGGCGTGCGCGCTGGTGCCGACGGTCGGGATGTTGTAGCGGAAGCCGGCGGCGAGGTCCGAGGTGGAGGCGAAGCCGCCCACGTACGCCGCGCGGGCGGCGGCCACGGCCCCCAGCTCATGGGTGCGGCGGGCGCCCATCTCGATCAGCTGCCGGCCGCCCGCGGCGACCGCCATCCGCGAGGCGGCCGCGGCCACCGCCGAGTCGTGGTTGAGGATCGACAGGATGACGGTCTCCAGCAGCACCGCCTCCGCGAAGCTGCCCTCGACCCGCAGGACCGGCGAGCCCGGGAAGTACACCTCGCCCTCGGGATAGCCCCAGATGTCGCCGCGGAAGCGGTAGTCGGCGAGCCAGGCGAGGGTCGGCTCGTCGACGATCCCGCGCTCGGCCAGGAACTTCAGGACGGCCGGGTCGAAGCGGAAGTTCTCCACGGCGTCCAGGACACGGCCGACGCCGGCGAGGACGCCGTAGCGGCGGCCCTCGGGCAGCCGGCGGGTGAACACCTCGAACACCGAGCGGCGGTCGGCGGTCCCGGAGCGCAGCGCGGCCTGCAGCATGGTGAGTTCGTACCGGTCGGTGAACAGGGCCGTCGACGGCACAGCCACCGGCAGCCCCAGGTCCGCAGCGTTCACTTGGCCTTACCTCGCATCGTCGTACCGGTTACCGCAGTGATGCTACCCCTCCCTCTCGTCAGAGTGACGATTTGTGGGGGTCGTTTATGCGGAGCGGGACCCCTAGTGGCAGCATGGAAAACGTGAGTGTTGCACCGGTCGAGATCGAGCGCCCCGAGACGGGCGAAGCACCCTTCGAGGTAACGCAGCCCGATGTCCCTTGGGTGACCCTGGTCCACAACGACCCCGTGAACCTCATGAGTTATGTGACGTATGTCTTCCAGAGCTACTTCGGCTACTCCAAGGACAAGGCCCGCAAGCTGATGCTCGATGTCCACCACAAGGGGCGGGCCACCGTCTCCAGCGGCACGCGCGAAGAGATGGAGCGCGACGTACAGGCCATGCACGGGTACGGCCTGTGGGCGACTCTCTCCCAGGACCGTTGATGGCGGGGTACTTCGAGCCGCTGCCCGGCGGCGGAGCCGCCCTGGCCCTGGACGAGGTCGAGGCATCCATCCTGCGCAGCCTCACGGTTCAGCTCCTCGAGCTGATCGGACCGGGGGAGGAGCAGGGGCCCGAGGCCGCCGACCCGCTCGCCCGGCTCTTCGCCGACGGCCCGACCGAGCCGCCCGCCGACCCGGCGCTCGCCCGGCTCTTCCCGGAGGCGTACGGCACGCCGGGCGCCGAGCAGGACCGCGAGTCGCGTGCGCACGCGGCCGAGTTCCGCCGCTACACCGAGAACGACCTGCGCGACCGCAAGCGCGGCGACGCTCTCGCGGTCGTCCGCTCGCTCGACTCGCTGGCCCCTTCGTCTTCATCGAACGTGACCGGTGACGCCGCCGCGGTGCTGCGTCTGTCGCCGGAGCAGTGCCGCCAGTGGCTCGGCACGCTCAACGACCTGCGGCTGACGATCGGGGCGCGGCTGGAGATCAAGGACGAGGACGACAGCGATGCGCTGCTCGGCCTCCGGGACGACGACCCGCGCAAGCCGATGGTCATGGCCTACCTCTGGCTCGGAGGGCTCCAGGAGACGCTCGTCGAGGCACTCATGGCCTGACCTGCGGAGAAGAGCGTCCGCTCAACGGATGCTCAAGTCCGAATAACGATCCCATTACCGCAGTGGCGGCATTTGGAGATCGTTATTACGTTTGTCCTGATTTTCTTGTGGCCTGCGTCATATTCGAACTGACGATCTAGCTGTTACCCGTGATAAACCCTTACGAATACCTGCCTCTGTGACGCCACCCCTGTCACGGCAGGGAACGCTGGCCGACCGACCGTCGGCATTGCAGGACTCCATCCGGGGGGATCGGAACCCGATCCGGACAGACCGGATCGGTATGGAGAAAGGCGTTCCACACATGGCCTCTGAGCAGGTCGCGGACCGTACCACCGGCGCAGCCGAGGTGCGGGACGGAAGCGGACAGGATGCTTCCGAGGGTTACCAGCGGGGACTGGGCAACCGACAGATCCAGATGATCGCCATCGGCGGCGCAATAGGCACAGGCCTCTTCCTGGGTGCGGGAACGGCCATTCACAAGGCGGGCCCCAGCCTGATCCTTGCCTATGCGATGGCCGGCCTCGTCATCTTCTTCATCATGCGGGCGCTCGGCGAGCTGCTCATGTACCGCCCGGTTTCGGGCTCCTTCTCGGACTACGCGCGGGAATTCCTCGGTCCCTTCTGGGGCTATGTGACCGGCTGGACGTACTGGCTCTTCTGGGTCGTCACCGGCATCACCGAGGTCACCGCGGCTGCCACGTATGTGCAGTACTGGAACCACAGCATTCCGCAGTGGGCTTCCGCGCTCGTCTTCACGGTCATCCTCTATTTCGCCAACCTGATCTCCGTAAAGCTCTTCGGCGAGCTGGAGTTCTGGTTCTCCATGGTCAAGGTCACCGCCATCATCGGCATGATCCTGATCGGCATCGGCGTCATCACCCTCGGCTTCTCCAAGGCCGGTGACACCGCCTCGTTCGACCTGCTCTGGTCGCACGGCTTCTTCGGTGACGGCGGTATCCGCAGCACCCTGATGACCCTGCAGATCGTGATGTTCGCGTTCCTCGCCGTCGAACTCGTCGGCGTCACCGCGGGCGAGGCGGCCGACCCCAAGAAGACCCTGCCCAAGGCCATCAACACCGTGCCGTGGCGCATCGCCGTCTTCTACATCGGCGCCCTCGTCATCATTCTGTCCGTCGTTCCGTGGACCGAATTCCTGCCCGGACACAGCCCGTTCGTGGCCGCGTTCGCGAAGATCGGCCTGCCGTTCGGCGCCGGAATCATCAACTTCGTGGTGCTGACCGCCGCGTTGTCGTCCTGCAACTCCGGTATGTACTCCACCGGCCGCATGCTGCGCGACCTCGCGCTCAACGGCCAGGGCCCCAAGTTCCTCGCGCAGCTGTCCCGCAAGGGCCTGCCGATGCGGGGCACCACCCTCTCCGCCGCGCTGATGCTCATCGGGGTGTGGATCAACTACCAGTGGCCGGGCGAGGCGTTCGACTACGTCGTCTCCTTCGCCACCATCTCCGGTATGTGGGCCTGGATCATGATCCTGATCTGTCAGCTCCGTTACCGCCGCAAGGCGGACCGGGGCGAGCTGCCGCAGTCGGAGTTCAAGGCCCCCGGCGCTCCGTGGACCAGTGCCTTCGCGCTCGGTTTCATCGGTCTTGTCATCGTGCTGATGGGCATCGACAAGAACTCGCGGGTCTCCCTGTACTGCGCGCCCATCTGGGCCGCCATCATGGTCGGTTCGTACTTCGTGCTCAAGGCCCGCAACCCGCAGGCTTTTGCGCGCAAGGACTACTCGGTGCCCGCCGTGCCCGAGGCCGACAAGGTCGTCTGACCTTTTCCCTCCCCAGAGGGCCCGTTCGCACCTTCCCCCCCCCCGGTGCGGACGGGCCCTCTGCTTATCCTGGGCCGCATGCTGACCATCTCCCAGGCCCTGTACGACCAGATCGTCGCGCATGCCCGTGCCGACCACCCCGACGAGGCGTGCGGCATGGTGGCCGGCCCGGCCGGCAGCGGCCGCCCCGAGCGGTTCATCCCGATGCTCAACGCCGCCCGCTCGCCCACGTTCTACGAGTTCGACTCCACGGATCTCCTCAAGCTCTACCGCGAACTGGACGACCGCGACGAGGAACCCGTGGTCATCTACCACTCGCACACCGCGACCGAGGCCTACCCCTCCCGCACCGACATCTCCTACGCGAACGAGCCCGGCGCCCACTACCTCCTGGTCTCCACCGCGGACACCGACGACGCGGGCCCGTTCCAGTTCCGCTCGTACCGCATCCTGGACGGCGAGGTCACTGAGGAGGAGGTCCGGGTCGTCGCCGCGTACTGAGTCTCCGCGTACTGACAGCCGAGACGGTTCGGTCCGGATACCGGGACGAACGTGCGGGCCGCGCACGGGGAATCGATACGATGCGCCCATGGTTCTCCACGACGTGACCGAGCGCGTACCGGGCATCCGCCTGGTCGCCCGCCTGCACGTCGATCTGTGCCGGCTCGCCGGCGCGGCATGACGCCGCGTGCACCCGCGCGTACCACCGCCGATTCCCGCACTCCGACAGGAGCACACCCATGGCCATCGAGGTCCGCATCCCGACCATCCTCCGCACCTACACCGGCGACCAGAAGGCCGTCCAGGGCAGCGGCGCCACGATCGAGGAGCTGTTCCGGGACCTGGAGTCCCGCCACGCGGGCATCCGTGAGCGCCTCGTGGACGAGTCCGGCCAGCTGCGCCGGTTCGTGAACGTCTACCTCAACGACGAGGACATCCGCTTCCTCGGCGGCCTCGCCACCGAACTGGCCGACGACGACAGCGTCACCATCCTGCCGGCCGTCGCCGGTGGAATGGCCTGAGCATGCGCTACGACAGCCCGCTGGCGGCGGTGGGCAACACCCCGCTGGTGCGCCTGCCCCGGTTGTCCCCGGCCGAGGACGTCCGGGTCTGGGCGAAGCTCGAGGACCGCAACCCCACGGGCTCCGTCAAGGACCGGCCGGCCCTGCACATGATCGAGCAGGCGGAGAAGGCCGGCCGGCTCACCCCGGGGTGCACCATCCTCGAGCCCACCTCGGGCAACACCGGCATCTCGCTCGCCATGGCCGCACGGCTCAAGGGCTACCGCATCGTCTGCGTCATGCCCGAGAACACCAGCGAGGAGCGGCGCCGGCTGCTCGCCATGTGGGGCGCCGAGATCATCCCCTCGCCGGCCGCGGGCGGTTCCAACACGGCCGTGCGCATAGCCAAGGACCTGGCCAGGAAGCATCCCGACTGGGTGATGCTCTACCAGTACGGCAACCCCGACAACGCCGGTGCGCACTACGCCACCACCGGTCCGGAGATCCTCGCGGACCTCCCGGAGATCACCCACTTCGTGGCCGGACTCGGCACCACCGGCACGCTGATGGGCGTCGGCCGCTATCTGCGCGAGCACGTCCCCGGGGTGGAGATCGTCGCCGCCGAGCCGCGCTACGACGACCTCGTCTACGGGCTGCGCAACCTGGACGAGGGCTTCGTGCCCGAGCTCTACGACGAGTCGGTCCTCACCACGCGCTTCTCCGTGGGCTCCGAGGACGCGGTGCGCCGCACGCGCGAACTCCTCGAGCAGGAGGGCATCTTCGCGGGCATCTCCACCGGCGCCGCGCTGCACGCCGCGCTCGGGGTGGCCCGCAAGGCCCAACGGGCCGGGCGGCGCGCGGACATCGCGTTCGTCGTCGCGGACGGTGGCTGGAAGTATCTGTCCACCGGCGTCTACACCGCACCCACCACCGAGGCGGCGGTGGAGACTCTGCACGGGCGCCTCTGGGCATGAAGTTTGGATAACCGGTCAACTATCGACAGACCCGTGCACAGATGGACTGCCACTACCGATGTTGCCGACCGGCTGACATCATCCCGTAGGAGACGCACATGAACTGTCCCGCATGTGGATCTTCGGACATGAGGCAACTCAACAATGGAAACTGGCAGTGCGGAAGCTGCGGCGCAGTCACGGCTGGACCGGGCGGCGTGGGATGCGCTCGCCCCTGAGACACGTGAGCGGCTGGCGGCCTTCATCTCGCCGGAGGAGTTCACGGTGACGGCCGGCAGCAAGGAGTCCGCGGAGCGCTTCCGGCGCTTCATGGACACCCTCGACCGTGCCGAGCGGCACCGGTCGCTGTAGCACCACGCCCGCACCCGCGGCCCTGCCCGGCGCCCTTCGGCGCGGGCGGGGCCGTGCTGCGTACTGGCTCCGTCCTGGTGATTCCAGCCACACACCTGCCCCGCACAGGAGCGGCCGTCCGTTTCCCGCTTTACCCTCGGACGCACCGCATGGCCCCCAGCCCCCCGTCACCAGCCCGGAGGTTCAGGCCCGCATGAAGCTCACCGTCGTCGGATGCGCCGGGTCGTTCCCGTCCACGGAATCGGCCTGTTCGAGCTACCTCGTCGAGGCCGACGGCTACCGGCTGCTTCTCGACATGGGCAACGGCGCCCTCGGCGAGCTGCAGCGCCACATCGGCCTGTACGACCTCGACGCCGTGCTCCTCTCCCACCTGCACCCCGATCACTTCATCGACATGCTCGGCTATTTCGTGGCCCGCTACTACCGTCACGAGGGCGGCAGGGCCGGGGTGATCCCCGTCCATGGTCCGGAGGGGACCGAGGAGAGGCTGCTGGCGGCGTACGGCGACGTCCCGCACGCGTCGTGCATGAGCGAGGTCTTCGACTTCCGGACCCTGGTGCCGGGCAGCTTCACGCTCGGGCCGCTGACGGTACGGACGGACCGGGTCCGTCACCCCGTCGAGGCCTTCGCCTTCCGTATCGAGCACGGTGACACCTCGCTCGTCTACTCCGGGGACACGGGCCCCTGCGAGGCGCTCGACACCCTCTCCAAGGACGCCGACCTCCTGCTGTGCGAGGCCTCGTTCACCCATGGCAAGGAGGACATCCCGGACCTCCACCTCAACGGCCTGGAGGCGGGCGCGTGCGCGGCCCGCGCGGACGTGGGGCAGCTGGTCCTCACCCACATCCCGCCGTGGACGGACCCGCTCACGAACCTCCGCGACGCGCGCTCCGTCTACGAGGGGCCGGCCGAACTGGCGCACGCGGGTGCGGTGTACGAGCTGTAGGGACGCGGGGCGCGCAAAAGGGGAGAGCCCCCGGAACCGTGGTGGTTCCGGGGGCTCTGCCGTGCTGCTGCGGAAGGGTCAGACCCTGGCCTTCTTGGCGGCCGTCTTCCTCTTGGGCTTGGCACTCGAGCTCTTGCCCTTGGCCGCGGGCTTCGCCCCGGCCTTGGCGGGCTCGGTCTTGGCCTCCGCCTTGGCGACGGCCACCGGCTCCGGCGCGAGCTCGTCGTCGGCCTCGCGACCCGGGGTCTTGATGTCGAACTTGATGATCGCGAAGCGGAAGATGACGTAGTAGAGCGCCGCGAAGCACAGGCCGATCAGGATCAGCATCCACGGCTCGGTGGCCCGGCCCCAGTTGAGCACGAAGTCGATCGCGCCGGCGGAGAAGCCGAAGCCGTCCTTGATGCCCAGCGCCCAGGTCAGGGCCATCGAGACACCGGTGAGCACCGCGTGGATCGCGTACAGCACCGGCGCGATGAACATGAAGGTGAACTCGATCGGCTCGGTCACACCGGTGACGAACGAGGTGAGCGCGAGCGACAGCATCATGCCGCCGACGACCTTGCGCTTCTCCGGGCGGGCGCAGTGCACGATCGCCAGGCAGGCGGCGGGCAGCGCGAACATCATGATCGGGAAGAAGCCGGTCATGAACTGGCCCGCGTGCGGGTCGCCCGCGAGGAAGCGGGCGATGTCGCCGGACTTGCCGTTGTAGTCGCCGGCCTGGAACCACGGGAAGGAGTTGAGCAGGTGGTGCATGCCGATCGCGATCAGACCGCGGTTGGCGACACCGAAGATGCCCGCGCCGACGGCGCCCGAACCGACCAGCCACTCACCGAAGTTGTGCAGACCCGTGCCGAGGACCGGCCAGATGTAGCCGAAGACGATGCCGAGGATCAGGCCCGCGAAGGACGACAGGATCGGGACGAGGCGGCGGCCGCCGAAGAAGCCCAGCCACTCGGGCAGCTTGGTCCGGTAGAACCGCTGGTAGAGCAGGGCGACCACGAGGCCCACCACGATGCCGCCGAGCACCTTGGCGTCGGCGGGCGCCGCCTGCATGACGACCTTGCCGTCGACCGCCTTCGCGATCTTCGGCAGCGAGTCGTCGGTGAAGGTGCCGAGGACCTTGTTGAAGACCAGGTAACCGGCCACGGCCGCAAGGGCGGTGGAGCCGTCCGACTTCTTGGCGAACCCGATCGCGACACCCACGGCGAAGAGCAGCGGCATGTTGTCGAGGAGCGCGCCGCCGCCGGCCGCCATGAACTCGGCGATCTTGTTCAGGACATGGCCCAGTGCGGGCTTGCCGAGCAGGTCGGGCTGGCCCAGGCGGACCAGCAGCGCGGCGGCGGGCAGCACGGCGACCGGCAGCATGAGGCTGCGGCCGATACGCTGGGCGACCGCCATCGCGCTCTGCCCGAAGCCCGGCTTGTCGGCCTTCGCGGCAGCATTGGCGCTAGCCGTACTCATCGGATTCCTCCAGGTGAGGCCGGCGCTCGGGGGAAGGGGGGACGGCCGGCTTTGGTCTACACCACTAGTGGTTTAGACCTGTTGTAGCACGTGAAGCGGGCATAAAGGAATCCACGCTTCCCGGTGGCCTGGATCACACGGAGGAACCCCTGGCGGCCCGGCTACTCCACCGTCTCGCGCTCGATCTGCTCCGCCACTTCCTCCGGCTCGCGCCCCGGTGTCGGGAGGTTGAACTTCACGATGACGAACCGGAAGACCGTGTAATACACGACCGCGAAGACGAGCCCGATCGGAATGATCAGCCAAGGCTTGGTCGCCAGGCCCCAGTTGATCACGTAGTCGATCAGCCCCGCGGAGAAGCTGAAGCCGTCGTGGACACCCAGTGCCCACGTCACCGCCATCGAAACCCCGGTGAGCACCGCGTGCAGCGCGTAGAGCAGCGGGGCGATGAAGAGGAACGAGTACTCGATGGGCTCCGTCACGCCCGTCACGAACGACGTCAGGCCCACCGAGAGCATCATGCCCTCGATCATCTTGCGGCGTTCCGGCCGGGCCGTGTGCGCGATCGCGAGCGCCGCGGCCGGCAGCGCGAACATCATGATCGGGAAGAAGCCCGAGGTGAACTGCCCCGCCGTCGGGTCGCCCGCGAGGAAGCGGTTGATGTCGCCGTGCACCATCGTGCCGTCCGGCTTGGTGTACTCGCCGAACTGGAACCACATGAAGGTGTTCAGGAACTGGTGCAGGCCGACCACCAGCAGCGCGCGGTTCGCGATACCGAAGATGCCGGAGCCCGCCCAGTCCAGGTCCGTCAGCCACTTGCTGAAGCTGGTGAGCCCGTGCCCCACCGGCGGCCAGATCCCGAGGCAGATCACCGCGAAGACCAGCGCCACGAACGACATCATGATCGGGACGAGCCTGCGCCCGTTGAAGAAGCCGAGCCAGTCCACCAGCCGCACCCGGTGGAAGCGCACCCAGAACCAGGCGCTCAGCAGGCCGATCACAATGCCGCCGAAGATCCCCGGGTTCTGGAAGGTCGCCTGGGTCGCCGCGCCCGTCCCCGTCACACAGACCCCGCTCCACAGGCCCGCGCCGCTGAACTTGGACGTGTGCGGGCAGTCCTCGGGGAACTGGTGCAGCACCGAGTAGTAGACGAGGAACCCCACGACCGCCGCCAGCGCCGTCGAGCCGTCCGCCTTCTTCGCCATCCCGATGGCCACGCCCACGCAGAACAGCAGCGGCAGGCCGAGGGACGAGTCCAGCAGCGCGCCGCCCGCTCCCGCGAAGACCTTGGCGACGTCGGTCCAGCCGAGGCCGTCCTTGCCGAAGACGTCCGGCTGCCCCAGCCGGTTGAGGATGCCGGCGGCCGGGAGCACCGCGATCGGCAGCTGGAGGCTGCGGCCCATTTTCTGCAGGCCCCCGAGGAGGCTCTGCAGGTGCTTGCGGGCGGGGGCCGCGGCGGCGTCCGAGCTCATCTGCGTCCTCCCGGCTGGCATACTGGTGTAGACCACTTGGGTGTGCGAATCCGGCCCCCGGAGCGCAGGGCCCGGTGGCCGCCATCATTCGTGAGAAGGCGGGCAAACGCCCACGTAATTGGTCCATACGTGGGTTAGCGTGTGAAAGCCGGTCGGCGAGAGCGCCGAAGGGCCCGAGACAACCAGGAGTGCACACATGGCCAGCAAGGCTGAGAAGATCGTCGCCGGGCTCGGCGGTATCGACAACATCGAGGAGATCGAGGGCTGCATCACCCGTCTCCGCACCGAGGTCGCCGACGCCTCCCTCGTCGACGAGGCCGCGCTCAAGGCCGCCGGCGCGCACGGCGTCGTGAAGATGGGCACCGCCATCCAGGTCGTCATCGGCACCGACGCCGACCCGATCGCCGGTGAGATCGAAGACATGATGTGAGCCACCCGGCTCCACCCGTGGGGCCCCGTCCGGACAGGTTCCGGACGGGGCCCCGCGCGATCCCGGATAGGCTCGTCACCATGTCTCGCATCGACGGCCGCACCCCCGACCAGCTCCGCCCCGTGACGATCCAGCGCGGCTGGAGCAAGCACGCAGAGGGCTCCGTCCTCGTCTCCTTCGGCGACACCAGGGTGCTGTGCACCGCCAGCGTCACCGAGGGCGTGCCCCGCTGGCGCAAGGGCACCGGCGAGGGCTGGGTCACCGCCGAGTACGCGATGCTCCCGCGCGCCACCAACACCCGCGGCGACCGCGAGTCCGTGCGCGGCAAGATCGGCGGGCGCACCCATGAGATCTCCCGCCTCATCGGCCGCTCCCTGCGCGCCGTGATCGACTACAAGGCCCTCGGCGAGAACACGATCGTCCTGGACTGCGACGTCCTCCAGGCCGACGGCGGCACCCGCACCGCCGCCATCACCGGCGCGTACGTCGCGCTCGCCGACGCCGTCACCTGGGCCCAGGGCAAGAAGCTCATCCGCCACGGCCGTCACCCCCTCACCGGCACCGTCTCCGCCGTCAGCGTGGGCATCGTCGGCGGCATCCCGCTGCTCGACCTCTGCTACGAGGAGGACGTGCGCGCCGACACCGACATGAACGTCGTCTGCACCGGCGACGGCCGCTTCGTCGAGGTCCAGGGCACCGCCGAGGCCGAGCCCTTCGCCCGCGAGGAGCTGAACTCCCTGCTCGACCTCGCCGTCCAGGGCTGCACCGACCTGGCCGCGGCCCAGCGTGAGGCCCTGGCTCGAACGCTGTAGCTAGGATCTGTGGGGGTGCGGACCGGGGCCGTACCCCCACAACCGAGGGGACCGTGTCATGGCATCGCGCCGCCGTACCACTGCCGTTGCGGCCTTCGCCGCCGTCGCGTTCGCACTGCCCCTCGTCGCCGCCTGTTCCGACGACTCCGAGGAGAGCACGGACTGCGCGGGCGTCTCGAAGAAGATCGGCGACGACGCCGACAAGATCGAGCGCATCATCGGGGACGGCTCCAAGGACCCGCTGAGCGCCCAGGAGTTCGTGGACAAGCTCAACAGCGACCTCGCCGCGCTCGGCAAGTCCGAGCAGGCGACGGACGTCAAGGACGCCATCGGCGGACTGACCGAGGCCGCGAGCGACATCCAGGACAGCATCGGCGACGGCGAACGCCCGGACGCCGGCCCGCTGAAGAAGGCCGCCGCCGCACTGACCAAGGCCTGTCAGGGGTAGGCGGTCAGGGGCAGGCGGGATAATCGGGGCTCATGAAGCGCCTCATCCTCGCCACCCGCAACGCCAACAAGATCACCGAACTGCGCGCGATCCTCGCCGAGGCGGGTCTCGACGTCGAACTCGTCGGTGCCGACGCCTACCCCGACATCCCCGACGTGAAGGAGACCGGCGTCACCTTCGCCGAGAACGCCCTCCTCAAGGCCCACGCCCTCGCGCAGGCCACCGGCTTCCCCGCGGTCGCCGACGACTCCGGCCTCTGCGTCGACGTCCTGGGCGGCGCCCCCGGCATCTTCTCCGCCCGCTGGGCCGGCGCCCACGGCGACGACCGGGCCAACCTGGAACTGCTCCTGGCCCAGCTCGGCGACATCGCCGACGGCCACCGCGGCGCCCACTTCGCGTGCGCCGCCGCGCTCGCCCTGCCGGACGGCACGGAGCGGGTGGTCGAGGGCCGGCTGGAGGGCACGCTGCGGCACGAGCCCGCGGGCGCCGGCGGCTTCGGCTACGACCCGGTCCTCCAGCCCGCGGGTGAGACGCGCACCTGCGCCGAGCTGACGGCGGAGGAGAAGAACGCGATCAGCCACCGCGGCAAGGCGTTCCGCGCGCTGGTGCCCGTGGTGCGGGAGCTGCTGGGCTGAGCTCCGCAAGACCGAAACGCAAGACCGAAACGGGCCGTCCCCGAGGACGGCCCGTTGTCGTGCTGGTGCGGCCGGAGGGACTCGAACCCTCACGGGTGTTACCCCACTGGGACCTAAACCCAGCGTGACTGCCAATTCCACCACGGCCGCGCGGCACGGCCATCGTACTGGTCACCCGGGCGACCGGCGCCAGGGGCCGGTCATCGGGGGCCAGTTGGGGGTTCTTCACGAATCCGATATGCCCGAACGGAACGCGCGGCCCGATTTCACCGTCCCTCACAGGGGAGGCCGGGGAAAGCAGTGAACCCGCCCAGGTACCGAGGAAGAGAGCCCGATGACCGATCGCGCCGGGGCCCGTCTGGCCGGCATGCGCACCGTGCTGACGGTCTTCGCACTGGTGACGGTGCTGGCCCTCGGCGGCGTATGGCTGGCCCGGGCCGGTGAGCGCTCGCACCAGGTCGCCGCGGCGCCGAGGACGGCGGCGGTGCAGAACGAGGGCGCGAGCCGTGAGGTGCAGGCGGAGATCGACGCCTCGGGCTCGGGCGAACTGCCCGGCGTACGCGACTGCGGCTTCGGGGAACCGGAGTTGGAGCCCGACATCATCACCCTCACCTGCACCAACGAGGGCACCGTGGCGAGCGGCATCAAGTGGGACGAGTACGAAGCGGACCGCGCCGAGGGCAGCGGCGTCGTCCAGGTGGCGGGCGCGAACGGCACCGCGCGGACGTCCTTCCGGGCCCGCCTCACGCTGCTCCGCCCGAAGAGCGTCGACGGCCAGATGGCGTTCACCTCCCTCGAGGTGCGCTACACCGGCATGACGCCTGCCGGCAAGGCCACGGAGACGTACGCGATCGCGTGATGGGTATTCGTGGCCGGATCGCGCTCGCGATCTCCTCCGTCACCGCCCTGGCCGTGGTGCTGCTCGGCGTGGCCGTGCACCACATCTCCGGCCTGGAGCGGGACAAGAAGGCGATGGCCCAGCAGGACGAACTGCTGAGCTCGGCGCTCCAGCTCTACAAGCGCGACGGCAAGCTCTCCCTGGCGGCCCAGCTCGACGTCTCCAACGTGCCCGCGCCGCTGCTGAAGGAACTGGACAAGGGGCCGCGCACCTACATCAGCGGCGGCGACGACCCGCGGGTGTGGGCGGCGGCCCGGGTCGGGGACCGGGTGCTGTCGATCTCGGCCTCCTACCCGAAGCGCGATTCTTACCAGGAGGCGCTCGACAAGGCGCTGCTGGTGGCCGGTGTGGCGACGGTGGCGCTGATGGCGGTGGTGGCGTGGTTCGTGGCACAGAGCCTGTCGCGGCGGCTGCGGCACAGCGCCGCCGCGGCACGCCGGATCGCGGCGGGCGAGGCACCGGACGCGGACGCCCCGGCGAGCGGCGGCCGCGACGAGGTCGCGGAGCTGGAGCGCTCGGTGCAGGCGATGGCGGCGTCGCTGGCGGCCAGGGTGGAGGCGGAACGGGAGTTCACGGCCGACGTGGCGCACGAACTGCGCACCCCCGTGGCGGGACTGGTGGCCTCGGCGGAGCTGCTGCCGCACCCGCGCGCGGTGGAGATGGTCCAGGAACGGGCGCAGACGCTGCGGGGCCTGGTCGAGGAACTGCTCGAGGTGTCCCGGCTGGACTCCGGGACGGAGAGCGCGCAGCTGGAGCCGATCGAACTGCCGACCCTGGTGCACGGGATCGTCAAGCGGGCCCAGGGGCAGCGCGGGGTGGACGAGGTCTCCGTCGAGGTGGTCGGCGAGGGCCGGATCGTGGCCACGGACGCGCGCCGCGTGGAGCGGATCCTGGTCAACATCCTGGCCAACGCGGCGAAGCACGGGAAGCCGCCCATCGAGGTCCGCGTCGAGGGCACGCGGGTCGTCCTGCGGGACCACGGCAGCGGCTATCCGCCGGAGCTGGTGAGCCAGGGGCCGCGCCGGTTCCGTACGGCCGCGCCCGAGCGCGGCACCGGGCACGGCCTGGGGCTGACGATCGCCGTGGGGCAGGCCGCGGTGCTGGGCGCGCGGCTGGAGTTCGGCCAGGCGGAGGGCGGCGGGGCCCGGGCCGTCCTCGACCTGCCGGAGGCGGAGGACGAGCCGACCCAGACCGCTTAGAGCCCGAGGTCCTTGATGATCTTGGCGACGTGGCCGGTGGCCTTGACGTTGTAGAGGGCGCGCTCGACCTTGCCGCCCTCGCCGACGATGACGGTGGAGCGGATCACGCCGGTCACGGTCTTGCCGTAGAGCTTCTTCTCGCCGAAGGCGCCGTACGCCTCCAGGACCTTCTTGTCCGGGTCGCCGACCAGGGCGACCTTGAGGTCTTCCTTCTCACGGAACTTGGCGAGCTTCTCCGGCTTGTCGGGGGAGATGCCGATGACGTCGTAGCCGTGCCCGGCGAGGAAGTCGAGGTTGTCGGTGAAGTCGCAGGCCTGCTTGGTGCAGCCGGGCGTGAGGGCGGCCGGGTAGAAGTACACGATGACCTTGCGGCCCTTGTGGTCGGCGAGCGAGACCTGCCGCCCGTCCGCGTCGGGAAGGGTGAAGGCGGGGGCGGTGTCGCCGGGCTGGAGTCGCTCGCTCATGGCTCTGGCTCTCCTCGGAGGGTGGGACGGATCCGGTACGGGATCCGAGCCTAGCCAGCCCGGCCGACAGGGGTGCCGTGGGGCGCTGCGCCCGGCAAGCTGACAGACTGTTGTCACCACTCTTCATCAGACATATGAGACGACGGAGGCAGCGCGGTGCCGGAAGCCAGGACCCCTGCGCAGATCGAGGCGGACATCGCCAGCCGGCGTGCCGATCTCGCCGAGACGCTCGACGAGATCGGGGTGCGCCTGCACCCGAGCACGATCATCGGCGACGCGAAGGCGAAGGTCGCCTCGAAGGTGGACCACACCGCCGGGCGGGTCTGCGCGGCCGTGGACCGTGCCGTCGGGGACGTACGGTCCCGGTTCGTGACGGACGAGGGCGTGCCCCGCCTGGAGCGCATCATCCCCGCGGCGATGCTGGCCGTGGGCGTCGTCGGGCTGCTGACCCTGTCCTCCCGGCGCCGCAAGGCCTAGGGGCGTCCTGGGTACGGGCCGGGACCGGTGGCTTCCGACTTCGGCGTGGGCAGGTACGGTCATGGCGTGAGCACGCATACGACCCACGACAAACTGCCCATCCGGATGCTCCACGACCGGGTACTGGTCCGGACCGACATCCCCGAGGGCGAGCGCCGCTCCAGCGGCGGCATCGTCATTCCGGCGACGGCGGCGGTGGGCCGCCGGCTGGCCTGGGCCGAGGTCGTGGCGGTCGGCCAGAACGTGCGCACGGTCGAGCCCGGCGACCGGGTGCTGTACGACCCGGAGGACCGCGCGGAGGTCGAGGTCCGGGGCGTCGCCTATGTGCTGATGCGCGAGCGCGACCTGCACGCGGTGGCGGCGGAGCGGCTGGAGGGCTCGGAGGACTCCACGGGGCTCTACCTGTAGCCTGGGGGCAACCCCGACGAGACGCGCCGTACCGGGTAAGGACAAGACGACGCACCCCTGGACAAGCGATTTCCTCCGGAGGTGCCGTCATGGCATGGATCCTGCTCGCCGTCGCCGGTCTGCTCGAGGTCGGCTGGTCGGTCGGCATGAAGTACACCGACGGTTTCACCCGCCTGTGGCCGAGCGTGGCCACGATCGCCGGCATCGCGGCGAGCATGCTGCTGCTGGCCCAGGCCGCACGGACACTCCCCATCGGCACGGCCTACGGCGTGTGGGTCGGCATCGGCGCGGCCGGCGCCGCGGTGCTGGGCATGACGCTGCTCGGTGAGCCGGTGTCCGCGGCGCGGGTCTTCTTCATTGTTCTGCTGCTGGTGGCGGTGGTCGGGTTGAAGGCGACCTCGGGCCACTAGCTAGTAGTCGTAGCCCAGCAGGTCGTGGTGCTCCCCGCGGCCCTCCTTGCCCGGGTTCGGGACGAGGCTGATGATCGGTCCCGTCGGCGGCCCCGTGGGCGGGCCCGTCGGCGGGCCGGGCGGCCTCGACGGCAGGCGCGGAGGCGCGGTCGGGGGCGGGGAGAAGCGCGGCGGGGCGGACGTGACCGGCGGCGCGCTGGACGTGACCGGGGGCGCCGAGGAGGTCGGTGCCTCCGGCGGGGGCGAACCGGCACCGCTCTGCAGCTCGAGGTCGAAGTCCTTGGCCTCGGTGCCGGCCAGCGCCTTGGAGGTGTACGCGGCCCAGATCTGCGCCGGGTAGCCGCCGCCGTTGATGCGCGGGAGCCCGGTCGCGCCGTAGAGCGACTTCTGCTCGCCGCTGTCGGAGTCCTGGCCCATGACCGCGACGACGGTGGCGAGGTCGGGCGTGTAGCCCGCGAACCAGGCGGCCTTGTCGTCCTCGGCGGTGCCGGTCTTGCCCGCCGACGGCCGCCCCGAGGCCCGCGCGTTCGCACCGGTGCCGTTGGGGCTGTCGACCACGCTCTGCAGGATCGAGGTGGTCGTGTCGGCGGCCTCGCGCGTCACGGCCTGCTTGCGGTCGCGGCGGTCCGGGAGCTGGACGTCCTCACCGCCCTTGCTGGCCTTCTCGACCAGGGTGTACGGGCCGTGCCGGCCGTGGTTGGCGAGCGTGGCGTAGGCCTGGGCCATGTCCAGGACGCTGGCGGTGGCGGGGCCGAGCGCGATGGACGGGGTGGCGGTCAGGTCGGGGGTCTTCTCCGGGATGCCGAGGGCGATGGCCGTGCTCTTCACCTTGCCCGGGCCGACGTCCTCGGCCATCTGCGCATAGACGGCGTTGACCGACAGGTCGGTCGCCTTGGTGACGGTGATCGGG
Organism: Streptomyces sp. SX-6; assembly: GCF_059089585.1. Lineage (NCBI taxonomy): Bacteria > Bacillati > Actinomycetota > Actinomycetes > Kitasatosporales > Streptomycetaceae > Streptomyces > Streptomyces sp. SX-6. The sequence goes on from NZ_JBTHHU010000031.1 coordinate 85,042, forward strand.
CCGTAGGACTTGTCGTCCTCGTTGGCCGGGGCGTAGTCGAGCGGACCGTCCGGGCCCTGCACCTGCCGCTTGTTGGTGCCGTCGTAAAGGGTGTTGGGGGTGATGGTGCGGCCCTGCTGGGTGGTGGAGCCGTTCTGCACGGCCGAGGTGAAGACAAACGGCTTGAAGGTGGAGCCCACTTGGTAGTCGCGCCGGGTGGCGTTGTTGACGTACTGCTTGGTGTAGTCGATGCCGCCGTAGAGGGCGACGACCTTGCCGGTCGAGGGGTCGACGGAGGCGCCGCCGGCGCGGACGTAGGAGTCGACCTTGCGGGAGTCGCTGAGTTCGTCCATCAGTTGGGAGCGCACCGCGCCGACGAAGGCGTCCTGCTTCTTGCGGTCGATGGTGGTGGTGATGCGGTAGCCGCCCGCGGCCAGGGTGTTCTCGTCGATGATCTTGTTGCTGGTGAGGTAGTCCTTGACCGCCTCGACGAGATAGCCGCGCTGGCCGGACATGCCGAACCGGGGCCGGGCCTTGCCGGGCGCCGGGAACTTGATCGCGGCCCGCTCGGTGCCGCTGAGCCAGCCCTTCTTGACCATGCCGTTCAGGACGTAGTTCCAGCGGGCCATCGCGCGCGGCTTGTTCTCGGGGTGCGCCCCGACGTCATAGGCGCTGGGGGCGTTGAGAAGCGTGGCGAGGTACGCGCCCTCGGCGGTGTTGAGCTTGTCGGAGTCCTTGCTGTAGTAGGCCTGCGCGGCGGCCTGGATGCCGTAGGCGTTGCGGCCGAAGTAGCTGGTGTTGAGGTAGCCCTCGAGGATGTCGCCCTTGCTCTCCTCGCGGTCCAGCTTGATCGCGATGAAGAACTCCTTCACCTTGCGGCTGATGGTCTGTTCCTGGCCGAGGTAGTAGTTCTTGACGTACTGCTGGGTGATCGTGGAGCCGGACTGCTTGCCCTTGCCGGTGACGGTGTTCCACGCGGCGCGGACCATGGCCTCGGGGTTGACGGCCGACTCCGCGTAGAAGTCGCGGTCCTCGGCGGCCAGCACCGCGTGCTGGACGGTCTTGGGCACCTTGCTCAGCGGTACGCTCTCCCGGTTGATCTCGCCGTCACGGGCGAGCTGGGTGCCGTCGGCGTAGAGGAAGACATTGCTCTCGGCCGTCGCCGCCTTGTTGGCCGGGGGGATGTTGACCAGCGCGTACCCGGCGATCAGGCCGCCCGCGATGAGCAGGACGACCAGGACGAACCCGCCGAGCACCATCCGCCAGCCGGGCAGGAGCCTGCGCCAGCCGGTGCGTTCACGGCCGGTGTCGCCTCTCGGTGGCCAGCCCTGCGGGCCGTCACCCCGCCCTCCGGGATGCTGCTGTGGTCGCTCGTCGCTCATGTCTCCTGGGACTCCTCGGCCGTCGAGTTCAGGCGGTACCGAAGCTGTGCCGTACGCCCCGCGAAACACTGTCGCACCCGGGATCCGGCCGGGGCGGCTTAGCGCACCTCTGCCGGTCCGGTAGGGGCCGTTCGGGTCATGCCCGCCACTCCACGGAGTGAGAAATTCCGTGGCCGGGTGCTGACACGGACGGTTATGCTCCTGCGCTTCGGGTTCGGCCCGACCAGTCGGCGGACTAAAAAAGTTCAACGAGGAGAGGGGGCGCGGGATGCGGCTGTACGCCGCCGTCGCAGTGAGCGGTTTCCGTAGACACGCGACCTACCGCATCGCCACCGCGGCCGGCGTCTTCACCAACACGGTCTTCGGCTTCATCCTCGCCTACACCTACATCGCCCTGTGGGACCAGCGGCCGCACCTGGGCGGCTACGACCAGGCGCAGGCGCTGACCTTCGTCTGGACGGGCCAGGCACTGCTGGCGGTCATGGCCCTGATGGGCGGCGGGTTCCAGGAGGAGATCCAGGAGCGCATCCGCACCGGCGACATCGCCGTCGACCTCTACCGCCCCGCCGATCTCCAGCTGTGGTGGCTCGCCGCCGACCTGGGGCGGGCCGGATTCCAGCTGCTGGGGCGCGGCGTGGTGCCGCTGGCGGCCGGTGCGCTGTTCTTCGAACTGGCGCTTCCCGCCGACCCGTTGAGATGGCTGGCTTTCCTGCTGTCGCTGCTGCTGGGCTTTGTCGTGGGATTCGCGCTGCGTTATCTCGTGGGGCTGTGTGCCTTCTGGCTGCTCGACGGGGCGGGTGTCAACACGATCAGTTCGCTGTCGTTCCTGTTCTTCTCCGGGCAGTTGCTGCCGCTGACCGTCTTCCCGGGCGCGTTCGGGGACGTGGCGCGGATGCTGCCGTTCTCGTCGATGGTCCAGGTCCCCATCGACACCCTGCTGGGCCGGCACACCGGAAGCGGCCTGGCGGGGGTGCTGGCGTTCCAGGCGGGGTGGGCGGTGGTGCTGCTGGCCGCGGGGCGGCTGATGCAGTCGCGTGCCACCGGGAAGGTGGTGGTCCAGGGTGGTTGAACGTGCGGTGCACGCGGTGCGGGGCTACGGCCTGATAGCCGCGATGTGGATCCGGGCGACCATGGCCTACCGGGTGTCGTTCGTGACGATGACGATCGGCAACTTCCTCGGCAGCGGCCTGGACTTCGTCGTCATCATGCTGATGTTCTCGCACATCGACGCGCTGGGCGGGTTCACGCTGCCCGAGGTCGCGCTGCTGTACGGGGCCACCTGCTCCTCGTTCGGCCTGGCGGACCTCCTCCTCGGCAACGCCGACCGCGTCGGACGGCGGGTGCGCGACGGCACGTTCGACACCCTGCTGGTGCGCCCGGTGCCGGTCCTAGCCCAGGTGGCGGCGGACCGGTTCGCACTGCGGCGCCTCGGCCGGATCAGCCAGGGCGCCGTGGTGCTCGGCTGGGGGCTCGCGCACGTGGACGTCGCGTGGACGCTGCCGAAGGCGCTGTTCGTGGCGATGATGGTGCTCAGCGGTACGGGCATCTTCGCGGCCGTGTTCCTGCTGGGCGCGGCCTTCCAGTTCTGGGCGGCGGACGCCTCCGAGGTGGCGAACTCGTTCACCTTCGGCGGCTGCACGCTGCTGCAGTATCCGCCGACGGTCTTCGCCCGGGAGCTGGTGCGCGGGGTGACGTTCGTCGTCCCCCTCGCCTTCGTCAACTGGCTGCCCGCACTGCATCTGTTGGGCCGCGACGACCCGCTGCACCTGCCGGGCTGGGTGGCCTACTGCGGCCCCCTGGTCGCCGTGGGCACCCTGCTGCTCTCGGGGCTGGTGTGGCGAGCGGGGCTGAGGAGTTATCGGAGTACAGGGAGTTGAGGGTGAGCGACAGCAGCAACGGCAGCAGTAACGGCAGCGACGGATTCATCGAACTCGACGCCGTGGAGAAGGTGTTCGACGTCCGCCGCAAGGCGGGCCTGCTGCGCCGCGAACGGCACCAGGTCCGCGCGGTGGACGGCATCAGCTTCTCCGTACCGCGCGGCGAGATGGTCGGCTACATCGGTCCCAACGGCGCCGGGAAGTCCACGACCATCAAGATGCTCACCGGCATCCTGGTGCCCAGCGGCGGCCGGCTGCGCGTGGCGGGCATCGACCCCTCCCGCGAGCGGACGAAACTGGCGCACCGCATAGGAGTGGTCTTCGGGCAGCGCACCACGCTGTGGTGGGACCTGCCGCTGCGCGACTCGTACAACCTCGTCCGCCGCATGTACCGCATCCCTGACGTGCGTTACCGCGCCAACCTCGAGCGCTGCGTCGAACTCCTCGACCTGGGCGCGCTGCTGGACGTGCCCGTACGGCAGCTCTCGCTCGGCCAGCGGATGCGCGGCGACATCGCCGCCGCGCTGCTGCACGACCCCGAGGTGCTCTACCTCGACGAGCCGACCATCGGCCTGGACGTGGTGAGCAAGGCCAAGGTGCGGGGATTCCTGCGGGACATCAACGCCGAGCACGGCACGACCGTGCTGTTGACCACGCACGACCTGACCGACATCGAGCAACTGTGCAAGCGGGTCATGGTCATCGACCACGGCCGGCTGGTGTACGACGGCGGCCTCGACGGGCTGCACGCGGTGGGGGAGAGCGAGCGCATGCTCGTGGTCGACCTCGAACGCGAGCTCCCGCCCATCGAGGGGGTGCCGGGCGCCCGCACGGTCCGGGTCGAAGGGCCACGCCAGTGGCTGGCGTTCGCCTCCGGACGGAGCGCGGCACCGATCGTGGCGGCCGTCGCGGAGCGGTATCCGCTGGTGGATCTCTCGGTCCGCGAGCCGGACATCGAGGACGTGATTGCGCATATGTATGGAGACCGCACGGGCCTGTAGCGGCCGTTACCCTGGTGGCCATGACAAGCGAACTCCCTGAGATGCGCGCCTCCGACGCCGATCGGGAACGGGTTGCCGAAGTCCTGCGCTCAGCCGTCGCGGAGGGGCGGCTGGACATGGAGGAGTTCGGCGAACGACTGGACGCCGTCTACAAGGCCCGTACGCACGGTGACCTCGAACCGCTCGTGAGCGACCTCCCCTCTGTGCAGACGAAGGCGCAGACGGCCACGGAGCGTGCCGACGAGACCGATTGGTCCGGGCGGATCGGCGGCACGGGGACGTCCTCCCTGGCCATCGGCATCATGGGCGGGTTCCAGCGGCACGGCAACTGGACGGTGCCCCGCCGCTTCACCAGCATCTGCTTCTGGGGCGGCGGCGAGATCGACCTGCGGGAGGCGAACTTCGAGGACCGCGAGGTGACGATCCGGTGCTTCGCGGTCATGGGCGGAGTGCAGATCAAGGTGCCGCCGGAGCTCGACGTACAGGTCGGCGGCATCGGCATCATGGGCGGCTTCGACAGCAGGGCGAGCGGCCCCGGCACCCCGGGCTCGCCCCGGGTGAAGATCACCGGACTCGCCTTCTGGGGCGGCGTCGACGTCACGCGCAAGATGCGCCGCGAGGAGCGGCTGCGCCTGCGCGAGGAGGCGCGCGAACAGCGCCGCCTCGCCCGCGAGGATCGGCACCAGGCCCGCGAGGATCGGCACCAGGCCCGCGAGGAACGCCGGCAGGTCCGCGACGAGCGGCGCAAGCCGCTCGAGTGACTTATCGGCCGCTGCGCAGCTTCGTGAGGTCCACGGCCCGGGCCATCGCCAGATAGCCCGCGTCGTTCGGGTGCAGGTGATCGCCGCTGTCGTACGCCGGAAGCAGCCGCTCCGGGTTCGCCGGGTCGCGCAGCGCCCGGTCGAAGTCGACCACGTAGTCGAACACGCCGCCCGCCCGGATCTCGGCGTTCACCCCGAGCCGTACGGGCTCCTGACGGTTCAGCACCACGCCCAGGTGGCCGCCGATGGGCGTCAGCGTCGAGCCCGCCACCCGCAGACCGTGCTCGTGCGCACGGTCGACGAGCCGGCGCAGCCCCGCCACGATCCGGTGGGGGTCGGTCTGCTGCGGGCGGCGCAGGATGTCGTTGACGCCCAGCTCCACGACCACCACGCGCGCGCCCGTCCGGCCGAGGACGTCGCGGTCGAAGCGGTCGATCGCGCTGGCGTTGTTCTGGGGCGCCCTGCCCCTGTTGGAGAGCAGGATCCGGTTGCCGCTGATGCCCTCGTTGAGGACGCCGTAGCGCGGTGCGCCCGGCTCGTCCCGCAGCCGGGCGGCGAGCCGGTCGGTCCAGCGGTGGTCGGCGCCGACGGTGGAGGTGACCCCGTCGGTGATGGAGTCGCCGAGGGCGACCACGGAGCCCTGCGCCTCGGTGGTCCACACGTCGACCGCGGTGACATAGCGCCAGTACGGGGTTCTGAGGGTGTACGGCAGGCCGTCCGTGTTCCCGGTGTGCTCGCCGCGGGCGAGGTAGGAGGTCTGGCGGGCGTACGGGTGGAGCGTCGCCGGGCCGGCGGGCACCGGCGAGTACGAGCTGATCAGCAGGTCCGTCGCCGGGCCCACGGACAGCTCCACGGGGTCGCTGACGACCGCCTGCCCGGCCGGCACGGTCACGGCGGGCCGGCCGCCGAAGGCCAGCGCGCGCAGCGTGCCCGGCGCCGCCGCCGCGGTGCCCGGCGCGGCGGCCAGGGCGAGGGAGGCATGGCTGACGACCAGGGGCCGGGTGCCGTAGAGGTTGGAGAACTGGACGCGGGCGGCGGTGCCGCCGACGCTGGTGTGCACCACGTTGCGGACGGACATCCCGGCGTACCCGCGGAGCGCCTGCGGTTCCGCGGCGGCGGGGGCGGCGGCCCAGGTGCCGGTCCAGCCGCCCGCGGTTGTCGGCGACGCGGCCGTACGGGGGTCCCGCGGGTCGGCAGTGCTGTGGCCGTCGCGGTCGTCGCGGCCGAGCGCGCCGAGGAATATCGCGGCCGAGACGAGAATCACGACCGCCGCCAGCGCGGCCGGCAGGGCATAGGCCGTGCCGCGGGGCAGGTGAGGCCCTTTCATCCTGCTCATCGCGGATCTCCTGCACTGAGTGCCGTGACACCCTCTGACTGATCCGATCGTCGTTCCATGATCCCACGGGGGCCGGAAGAGGCCTCGGTGGCCGCTCGGTGGCCGCGTGGTGTCAGACGCCGGGAACTCTTCGCCCGTTCCCCGAGTCGTCCCGTAGGGACAATGCAGGTGAGAACTGCCTGAACGGGGATGCGCATGACACGGTCCAGGACGGACGAGGCGGCCGCCGCCGATACGGCCTCCGCCGATACGGCGACGCACACGTACAACGCGGCGGACGAGGAGCGCCGCCGCGGCGTGCGCCGCATGAAGACCTTCGCCACGGGCCTGCTGCTCGCGGTCGCCGTCGTCTACGCGCTGGCGAAGTGGGGCCAGTCCGCCGGACTGGGCGGCTGGACGGGCTACGTGGCCGCCGCCGCCGAGGCCGGCATGGTCGGCGCGCTCGCCGACTGGTTCGCGGTCACGGCGCTCTTCAAGCACCCCCTCGGGCTGCCCATCCCGCACACGGCGATCATTCCGACCAAGAAGGACCAGCTGGGCCAGTCCCTCGGCGAGTTCGTCGGCGAGAACTTCCTCTCCGGCGAGGTGATCCGCCGCCGCCTGCGCGCGGTCGGCATCGGCTCACGCCTCGGCGCGTGGCTCGCCGAGCCCGAGCACGCCGACCGGGTGACCACCGAACTGGCCACCGCCCTGCGCGGAGCGCTGACCGTGCTGCGCGACTCCGACGTACAGGCGGTCGTCGGCGAGGCCATCACGCGACGGGCCGACGCCCAGGAGATCGCCCCGGGCATCGGCACCATGCTGGAGAAGATCGTCACCGACGGCGGCCACCGCAAGGTTGTGGACCTGGTGTGCGTACGCGCCCACGACTGGCTGGTGCAGCACGGCGACTCGGTGATGCAGGCCGTCACGGGCGGCGCCCCCGGCTGGACGCCGCGCTTCGTCGACCGCAAGGTCGGTGAGCGCGTCTACAAGGAACTGCTGCGCTTCGTCACGGAGATGCGCGACATGCCGGACCACCCGGCGCGCGGCTCGGTCGACCGCTTCCTCGCGGACTTCGCGCAGGACCTCCAGTCCGACCCGGACACCCGGGCCCGGGTGGAGCGCCTGAAGTCCGAGGTCCTGGGCCGGGGCGAGGTGCAGGACCTGATCGCCTCGGCGTGGGGCGCGGTACGGGCCATGATCGTGGCCGCGGCGGAGGACGAACGCAGCGAACTGCGGCTGCGGGCCCGCGCGTCGATCCTCTCGCTCGGCGCGCGCATGACGTCCGACGAGCGGCTGCGCGCGAAGGTCGACGGCTGGGTGGAGGACGCGGCCGTCCACGTGGTGACGACCTACCGGGACGAGATCACATCGCTGATCACGGAGACGGTCGCGAGCTGGGACGCGGAACAGACGTCCCGCAAGGTCGAGGCCCACATCGGCCGGGATCTTCAGTTCATCCGCATCAACGGCACGGTGGTGGGGGCGATGGCGGGGCTCCTGATCTTCACGGCGTCGCAGCTGTTGACGTAGGGGTTTGGGGGGATTTGTGCCCCGGTCCCGCCCTTTCGCCGTTTCCTGGGGCTGCGCCCCAGACCCCGCTTCGGGGGCTTCGCCCCCGGGCCCCCTTGTCGCGGCTCCGCCGCTCGTCCTCAATCGCCGGACGGGCTTGATTTTCGCGCCCGCGCCGGATTTCGGCGCAAGCGCGAAATCCGGCGCGG
>NZ_JBTHHU010000032.1:0-92110 GCF_059089585.1 Streptomyces sp. SX-6
CGCGCTGGAAGGTGCCGGGCCGGGCTGGTTTTCGCGGCCCGCGCCGGATTTCAGCGCAAGCGCGAAATCCGGCGCGGGCACGAAAATCAAGCCCGGCCGGCGATTGAGGCCGAGCGGCGAAGCCGCGACAAGGGGGTCTGGGGCGCAGCCCCAGGGTCGGGGTCCGGGGGCGGAGCCCCGGGAAACGGAGAAAGGGCGGGACCGGGGCACAACTCCCCACCCCGCCCCACCCCCACGCACCCTCAACGCACGAACACCCCCGCCTGACCCGCAAGGTCGAGGAAGTACTGAGGGGCAACCCCGAGCACCACCGTCACCGCGACCCCCACCCCGATCGCCACCGTCGTCAAAGGGCTCGGCACCGCCACCGCCGGCCCCCCCTCCTTCGGCTCGCTGAAGAACATCAGCACGATCACCCGGATGTAGAAGAACGCCGCGACCGCCGAGGACACCACACCCACGATCACCAGCGGCACCGCCCCACCCTGCGCCGCCGCCTTGAACACCGCGAACTTCCCGGCGAAGCCGCTCGTCAGCGGAATGCCCGCGAACGCGAGCAGGAAGACCGCGAACACGGCCGCGACCAGCGGCGAACGACGCCCCAAACCCGCCCACTTGGACAGGTGCGTCGCCTCCCCGCCCGCATCCCGCACCAGCGTCACCACCGCGAACGCGCCCAGCGTCACAAACGAATAGGCCGCCAGGTAGAAGAGCACCGACGAGACGCCCTCCGGGCTGACCGCGAGCACACCGGCGAGGATGAAGCCCGCGTGCGCGATCGACGAGTACGCGAGGAGCCGCTTCACATCCGTCTGCGTCACCGCGACGACCGCACCGACAAGCATCGTCAGGATCGCCACGCCCCACATCACCGGACGCCAGTCCCACCGCAGCCCCGGCAGCACCACATACAACAGCCGCAACAGCGCCCCGAACGCGGCGACCTTGGTCGCGGCGGCCATGAAACCGGTGACCGGCGTAGGCGCACCCTGATAGACATCGGGCGTCCACATATGGAACGGGACCGCGCCGACCTTGAACAGCAGCCCCATCAGCACCATCGCCCCGCCGATGAGCAACAGCGCGTCATTGCCAGTGGTCGAGGCGAGCGCCGGATCCACCGAGCGCACCGCACCGCTCACCACATCCGCGATGCCGGAGTACGTCACGGTGCCCGCATAGCCGTACAGCAGCGCGATGCCGAAGAGCAGGAACGCGGACGAAAACGCGCCGAGCAGGAAGTACTTGACCGCCGCCTCCTGCGACAGCAGCCGCTGCCGCCGCGCCAGCGCGCACAGCACATACAGCGGCAGGGAGAAGACTTCCAGCGCCACAAACAGCGTCAACAAATCATCCGCGGCAGGGAAAACCAGCATCCCACCCACCGCGAAGAGCAGCAGCGGGAAGACCTCCGTCGTCGTCCAGCCCGCCTTGACCGCCTCCCGCTCCGCCTCGCCACCCGGCACCGCCGCCGCCTGCGCGGCGAAGGAGTCGACGGGGCGGCCGTGCGCCGCGGGGTCGAGCCGGCGCTCGCCGAAGGTGAAGGCGGCGACCAGCGCGACGAGGAGGATCGTGCCCTGGAGGAACAGCGCCGGTCCGTCGACCGCGACGGCGCCCATCGCCGCGACGTGCGCCTTGTCCGTGCCGTAGCCGTCGGCCCCGAGCGCGACGACGGCGGCGAAGGCCGCGGCCAGGCCGACCACGGTCAGCAGCAGTTGGGCGTGCTGGCGGGTGCGGCGCGGGAGGAACGCCTCGACGAGAATGCCCAGGACGGCCGTGCCGAGAACGATCAGTGCCGGCGACAGCTGCGCGTACTCGATGTGCGGAGAGGGGATCTTCTTGGGCGCGTCCCGGAGCGCCGGGAACGCCGACGACACCGAAGTCGAAGCCGTTGTCCACAGGCTGTGGACAGTTGCTGTGTGCGTCACTTCGCGCCCTCCGCTTGGCTCACGCGAACATCGGGTTGCGGATCGGTCTTGTGAACCTGCGACATCGTCTGCTCGACAGCGGGGTCGATGATGCGCGTCAGGGGCTTGGGGTAGACGCCGAGGAAGAGCAGCAACGCGATCAGCGGTGCGACGACGGCGAGTTCGCGCACGCGCAGATCCGGCATGCCGCGCACCGGCTCCGCCACCGGCCCGGTCATGGTGCGCTGGTAGAGCACCAGCACATAGAGCGCGGCGAGCACGATGCCGAGCGTCGCGATGCCGCCGACCACCGGGTGGCGGCTGAACGTGCCGACCAGGACGAGGAATTCGGAGACGAAGGGCGCGAGCCCCGGCAGCGACAGCGTGGCGAGACCGCCCACCAGGAAGGTGCCCGCGAGGACCGGGGCGACCTTCTGCACCCCGCCGTAGTCGGCGATGAGCCGGGAGCCCCGCCGCGAGATCAGGAACCCGGCGACCAGCATCAACGCGGCAGTGGAAATGCCGTGGTTGACCATATAGAGCGTGGCACCGCCCTGGCCCTGGGTGGTCATCGCGAAGATGCCCAGGATGATGAAGCCGAAGTGCGAGATCGAGGCGTAGGCGATCAGGCGCTTGATGTCCCGCTGCCCGACGGCGAGCAGCGCGCCGTACAGAATGCCGATCACCGCCAGCGTGATGATCACGGGGGTCGCCCACTTCGACGCCCCCGGGAAGAGCTGGAGGCAGAAGCGGAGCATCGCGAAGGTGCCCACCTTGTCGACCACCGCGGTGATCAGGACGGCGACCGGGGCGGTGGCCTCGCCCATCGCGTTGGGCAGCCAGGTGTGCAGGGGCCACAGCGGCGCCTTGACCGCGAAGGCGAAGAAGAAGCCGAGGAACAGCGCCCGTTCGGTGACGGTGGCGAACTCCAGCTTCCCCGCCGCCCGGGCCTGGACGATCTCCTGGAGCGAGAAGGTGCCCTGGCCGAGCTGGTGCGCGGTCACCGCGTACAGCCCGATGACGGCGGCCAGCATGATCAGGCCGCCGGCCAGGTTGTAGAGGAGGAACTTCACGGCGGCGTACGAGCGTTGGGCCGCCGCCTCCTCGGCGGAGCGCTGCCCCGCCCGGTCCCCGAAGCCGCCGATGAGGAAGTACATCGGGATGAGCATGGCCTCGAAGAAGATGTAGAAGAGGAAGACGTCGGTGGCCTCGAAGGAGATCACCACCATCGCCTCGACCAGCAGGATCAGCGCGAAGAAGCCCTGGGTGGGCCGCCAGCGCCGGTCGGCGGAGGCGCCCTCGAGCGGGTCGGCGTCATGCCAGCCGGCCAGCATGACGAACGGGACGAGCACCGCGGTCAGGGCGATGAGCACCACCGCGATGCCGTCCACGCCCAGGTCGTAGCGGACCCCGAAGTCCGCGATCCAGGCGTGCGATTCGGTGAGCTGGAACGTGCTCCCGGAGCCGGGGTCGAAGCGGATCAGCTGGGCCGCCGCCAGACCGAGCGTGACCAGGGAGAAGGCCAGCGCGAGCCACTTGGCGCTCGTACGCCGCGCGGCGGGCACGGCGGCGGTGACGACCGCGCCGAGCGCGGGAGTTGCCGCCGTGACCGTGAGCAGGGGGAAAGACATCGGTTACACCGCCCTCATCAGCAGGGTCGCGGCGATGAGCACCGCCGCGCCGCCGAACATCGAGACCGCGTACGACCGCGCGAAGCCGTTCTGCATCCGGCGCATCCGGCCCGAGAGGCCGCCGACGGAAGCGGCGGTGCCGTTGACGACGCCGTCGACCAGCGTGTGGTCGACGTAGACGAGGCTGCGGGTGAGGTGCTCCCCGCCGCGCACCAGCACGACATGGTTGAAGTCGTCCTGGAGCAGGTCGCGCCGGGCCGCCCGGGTGAGCAGCGAGCCGCGCGGGGCGGTGACGGGCACTGCCCCGCGGCCGTACTGCGCCCAGGCGAGCGCGACGCCCACCACGAGGACGGCCATGGTCGCCCCGGTGACAGCGAGCGAGCTGACGGGCGAGTGGCCCTCCGCGTGCCCGGTCACCGGCGCCAGCCACTTCAGGAACGTGTTGTTGACGCTGAACAGGCCACCGGCGAAGACCGATCCGAAGGCGAGGATCACCATCGGGACCGTCATGGTCCGCGGCGACTCGTGCGGATGCGGCAGGTTGCCCTTCGCGTCGGGCTGCCAGCGCTTCTCGCCGAAGAACGTCAGCACCATCACGCGCGTCATGTAGTACGCCGTGATGGCGGCGCCCAGCAGGGCCGTGCCGCCGAGGATCCAGCCCTCGGTGCCGCCCTTGGCGAAGGCCGCCTCGATGATCTTGTCCTTGGAGAAGAAGCCGGACAGCCCCGGGAAGCCGATGATGGCGAGATAGCCGAGGCCGAAGGTGATGAAGGTGACCGGCATGTACGTCCGCAGGCCGCCGTAACGCCGCATGTCGACCTCGTCGTTCATGCCGTGCATCACGGAGCCGGCCCCGAGGAAGAGGCCCGCCTTGAAGAAGCCGTGGGTCACCAGGTGCATGATGGCGAAGACGTAGCCGATCGGACCGAGGCCGGCGGCGAGGATCATGTACCCGATCTGGGACATCGTCGAGCCCGCGAGAGCCTTCTTGATGTCATCCTTCGCACAACCGACGATCGCACCGAAGAGCAGCGTGACCGCGCCGACCACGACCACCGCGGTCTGGGCGTCGGGCGCCCCGTCGAAGATCGGCCCGGAGCGGGTGATGAGGTAGACGCCCGCAGTCACCATCGTGGCGGCGTGGATGAGGGCCGAGACCGGGGTGGGGCCCTCCATGGCGTCGCCGAGCCAGCTCTGCAGCGGCACTTGGGCGGACTTGCCGCACGCCGCGAGCAGCAGCATCAGCCCGATCGCCGTGAGCCTGCCCTCGCCCGCCCCGTCGGCGTGAGCAAGCACGGGGCCGAAGGCGAAGGTGCCGAACGTCGTGAACATGATCATGATCGCGATCGACAGACCCATGTCGCCGACGCGGTTGACGATGAACGCCTTCTTCGCCGCGGTCGCCGCGCTCGGCTTGTGCTGCCAGAAACCGATCAGCAGGTACGAGGCCAGGCCCACGCCCTCCCAGCCCGCGTACAGCAGGAGGTAGTTGTCGGCGAGGACGAGCAACAGCATCGCGGCGAGGAAGAGGTTGAGGTAACCGAAGAAGCGTCGCTTGCGCTCGTCGTGCGCCATGTAGCCGACCGAGTACAGGTGGATCAGCGAGCCCACGCCGGTGATCAGCAGCACGAAGGTCATCGACAGCTGGTCGAGCTGGAAGCCGACGTCCGCGCGGAAGCCGCCGACCGGCACCCACTGGAAGACCGTCACCCGCAAGGTGCGCGAGGCGCCGCTCTTGCCGAGCATGTCGGCGAACAGCACCACGCCGAGGGCGAAGGACACGGCGGCGAGGGCGGTGCCCACCCACGGCCCGCTCCGGTCGAGTCTGCGCCCGCCGCAGAGCAGCACCAGCGCACCCAACAGCGGCGCCAGGACGAGCAGTCCGATGAGGTTCTCCACGTCAGCGTCCCCTTACAGCTTCAGCAGACTGGCGTCGTCGACCGAGGCCGAGTGACGGGCGCGGAAGACCGACACGATGATCGCGAGGCCGATGACGACCTCGGCGGCGGCCACCACCATCGTGAAGAACGCGAAGATCTGGCCGTCGAGATTGCCGTGCAGCCGGGAGAAGGTGACGAACGCGAGATTGCAGGCGTTCAGCATCAGCTCGACACACATGAAGACGACGATCGCGTTCCGCCGGATGAGCACACCGACGGCTCCGATGGTGAACAACAGGGCGGCCAGATAGAGATAGTTGACCGGATTCACTGAGCGCCTCCCTTCTCCTTCAAGCCGCTGCCCTTCGAGCCCTCGCCGCGGTTGCGTCCCAGCCATGCGCGCGAGCGCTGCTCCAGCGCCGCCAGTTCCTCCATCGCCTGGCCCGAGACATCACGGACCTGGCCCCGGGACCGCAGCGTCGCACTGACGCTGGCCTCGGACGGGGAGCCGTCCGGCAGCAGGGCGGGGATGTCCACCGCGTTGTGCCGGGCGTAGGTGCCGGGCGCGGGCAGGGGCGTGACCTGCTCGCCCTTGCGCACGCGCGCCTCGGACAGCCGGCGCTGGGAGAGGACCTCCGTGCGCTGCCGGTGGGTGAGGACCATCGCCCCGACGGCCGCGGTGATCAGCAGGGCGCCGGTGATCTCGAAGGCGTACACATACCGGGTGAAGATCAGCGCCGCCAACCCCTCAACGTTTCCGCCGGAGTTGGCCTGACCCAGACCGTCGAAGGTGCGCAGCGAGGCGTTGCCGATCCCGGCGGCCAGCAGGATGCCGAAGCCCAGCCCGCACAGCGCGGCGAGCCACCGCTGGCCCCGGATGGTCTCCCGGAGCGAGTCGGCGGCGCTGACGCCGACGAGCATGACCACGAACAGGAAGAGCATCATGACCGCGCCGGTGTAGACGACGATCTGCACGACGCCGAGGAAGTACGCGCCGTTCGCGAGGTAGAAGACGGCCAGCACGATCATGGTGCCCGCGAGCGAGAGCGCGCTGTGCACGGCCTTCTTCATCAGCACCGTGCCGAGCGCGCCCAGCACGGCCACGACCGCGAGCACCCAGAACTGGACGGCCTCACCGGTGGAGGTGGAGGTGACGGAAGCGGCGGCGAGCCCGCTCATGCTTCCACCCCCTCATCCTGCGGCTTCTCCCCCTTGGACACGGCGACTTGGCGCACCGTGCCCGGAGCGGCCTCGGTCACCAGGCCCCGGTAGTAGTCCTTCTCGTTCGTCCCCGGATAGATCGCGTGCGGGGAGTCGACCATGCCGTCCTCGAGACCGGCGAGCAGCTCTTCCTTGGTGTAAATGAGCGAGGTGCGGCTGCTGTTGGCCAGCTCGTACTCGTTGGTCATGGTCAGCGCCCGGGTCGGGCACGCCTCGACGCACAGGCCGCACAGGATGCAGCGCAGATAGTTGATCTGGTAGACCCGGCCGTACCGCTCGCCCGGCGAGTAGCGCTCCTCGTCGGTGTTGTCCGCGCCCTCGACATAGATCGCGTCCGCCGGGCAGGCCCAGGCGCACAGCTCGCAGCCGATGCACTTCTCCAGGCCGTCGGGATGCCGGTTGAGCTGATGACGGCCGTGGAAGCGCGGCGCGGTGGGCTTCTTGTACTCCGGATACTGCTCGGTGAGGCGCTTCTTGAACACGTCCTTGAACGTCACGCCGAAGCCGGCCACCGGATTCTTGTGAGAAGACGCAGCCTTGCGGGAAGATTCAGCGGGCACCGTCACCCTCCTTTCCGTCACGGACAGTATCGACGCCACCGCTGACAATGAGCTCCTGTTGCCCGCGCGGGCGCCTGCGCGGCACCGGCGGCAGGGTCTGCCCCGGCAGCGGCGGCACGGGGAACCCGCCCGCCATCGGGTCGAATCCGTCGCCGGCCCCGGGCCCGGGCTCGGGCTCGGCCCGCTCCCGCTCCGCGCGGTCCCGGAAGATGTCGAAGACGAACGAGAGCAGCAGGATCCCGACGACCGCGCTCGCGACGTACAGCAGGATCGACTGGAAGTCGTAGTTCTCGTTCCGCAGGGCCCGTACGGTCGCGACGAGCATCAGCCAGGTCATCGACACCGGGATGAGGACCTTCCACCCCAGCTTCATGAACTGGTCGTAGCGCAGCCTCGGCAGCGTCGCCCGCAGCCAGATGAAGAAGAACAGCAGCAGCTGGAGCTTGATGACGAACCAGAGCAGCGGCATCCAGCCGTGGTTGGCGCCGGCCCAGAACGCCGAGATCGGGTACGGGGCCCGCCAGCCGCCCAGGAAGAGCGTGACCGCGACCGACGAGACGGTGACCATGTTGACGTACTCGGCGAGCATGAACAGCGCGAACTTGATCGACGAGTACTCGGTGTTGAAGCCGCCGACCAGGTCGCCCTCGGACTCGGGCAGGTCGAACGGCGCGCGGTTGGTCTCGCCGACCATCGCCACGATGTAGATGATGAACGAGACCGGCAGCAGCAGGATGTACCAGCGGTCGTGCTGCGCCTCGACGATCGCCGACGTCGACATCGACCCCGAGTAGAGGAAGACGGAGGCGAAGGCGACGCCCATCGCGATCTCGTACGAGATCATCTGCGCGCACGACCGCAGCCCGCCGAGCAGCGGATAGGTCGAGCCGGAGGACCAACCGCCCAGCACGATGCCGTAGATGCCCACCGAGGCCGTGGCCAGGATGTAGAGGACGCCGATCGGCAGGTCCGTCAGCTGCATCGTGGTGCGGTGGCCGAAGACGGAGACCTCGTCGCCCGCCGGGCCGAAGGGGATCACGGCGATCGCCATGAACGCCGGGACGGCCGCGACGATCGGCGCGAGGATGTAGACCGCCTTGTCCGCGCGCTTGACGACAACGTCTTCCTTGAGCATCAGCTTCACGCCGTCCGCGAGGGACTGCAGCATGCCCCACGGCCCGTGCCGGTTCGGGCCGATGCGCAGCTGCATCCACCCGATGATCTTGCGTTCCATGACGATCGACACGAGCACCGTCAGCATGACGAACGCGAAGCAGAAGACGGCCTTGACGAGCACCAGCCACCACGGGTCGCGGCCGAACATCGACAGGTCGTCGACGGCCAGTTGCTCGACTTGCTCGACGGCCAGTTGAGCGATCACGACCGCACCTCCGGTGCCTCGGCTTCGGTGTCCTCGCCCGGGGCCGGGCCGATCCGGACGAGCTCCCCGGGGCGCGCCCCGGTGTCGGAGGCGACGCCGCCCCCCACGGAGTTCAGGGGCAGCCAGACCACCCGGTCCGGCATGGGGGTGACGCACAGCGGCAGCCGGACCGTGCCGGCCGGGCCGTGCACGGCCAGCGTGCCGCCGTCGCGGACGCCCGCCTCCGCCGCGGTGGCCGCCGAGAGCCGGGCGAGCGCCGGATGGCGGGTGCCGGCGAGGGCGTCGTCGCCGTCCTGGAGACGGCCCTGATCGAGCAGCAGCCGGTGCCCTGCCAGCACCGCCTCGCCCTCGGCGGGCGCCGGGAACGACCGGGCGGGCTCGTTCGGGTCCGCGGAGTACGAGCCGTCCCAGCGGCCCAGCCGGGCCAACTCGGCACGTACGGACGGCAGATCGGGCAGGTCGAGCGGCGCGTCCATCGTGTCCGCCAGCATGTGCAGCACCCTGGCGTCCGCCGAGACATGCCGCCGCGTCATCTGATCGGGCTTGACCGCGGCCTCGAACGGGCGAGCCCTGCCCTCCCAGTTGACGAAGGTGCCCGCCTTCTCCGCGACGGCGGCGACCGGGAACACGACGTCCGCCCGGTCCGTCACCTCGCTCGGCCGCTGCTCGAGGCTGACCAGGAAGCCGATCGCGTCCAGCGCCTCCCGGGCCCGCGCGGGGTCCGGCAGGTCCGCGGGCTCGACCCCGGCCACGACCAGGGCGCCCAACTCGCCGGTGGCGGCGGCCTCGAGGATCTGCCCGGTGTCCCGGCCCGGGCTGCGCGGCAGCTCGTCGACGCCCCAGGCGGCCGCCGTCTCCTCGCGCGCCCGCGGGTCGGTCGCCGGGCGGCCGCCGGGCAGCAGGCCCGGCAGGGCCCCCGCCTCGACGGCGCCCCGCTCGCCGGCCCGCCGCGGGATCCATACCAGCGCCGCCCCGGTCGCGGACGCCGCCGCCACCGCGGCGGTCAGCGCCCCCGGCACGCCCGCGAGCCGCTCGCCCACCGCGATCACCGCGCCGTCCGCGCGCAGCGCGTCGGCGGCGGCCTGCCCGTCCGCGTCCAGGCCCGAGCCCTCGGCGAGCGCCCTCAGCCACTCGGGCTCGGTGCCGGGGGCGGTCGGCAGCAGCGTGCCGCCCGCCTTCACCAGACCGCGGGTCGCGTGCGTCGCCAGCGAGAACGTCCGCTGACCCCGCTTGCGCCAGGCCTTGCGCAGCCGGAGGAAGGCCCCGGGTGCCTCCTCCTCCGCCTCGAGCCCGGCGAGCAGCACGGCGGGCGCCTTCTCCAGCGCCGTGTACGTCACCCCGGCGCCGTCCAAGTCCCTTCCCCGCCCGGCGACTCGGGCCGCGAGGAAGTCGGCCTCCTCACCGCTGTGCACCCGGGCCCGGAAGTCGATGTCGTTCGTGTCGAGCGCCACGCGCGCGAACTTCGCGTAGGCGTAGGCGTCTTCGAGCGTCAGCCGCCCGCCCGTCAGCACACCGGCCCTGCCCCGCGCCGCCGCCAGCCCGCGCGCCGCCGCCTCGAGGGCCTCCGGCCAGCCCGCCGGCTCCAGCACGCCCCCGGCGCCGCGCACCAGCGGCGTCTCGAGCCGCTCCGGCCGCTGCGCGTAGCGGAACGCGAAGCGGCCCTTGTCGCACAGCCACTCCTCGTTGACCTCGGGGTCGTCGGCCGCGAGCCGCCGCATCACCTTGCCGCGCCGGTGGTCCGTACGGGTCGCGCAGCCGCCCGCGCAGTGCTCGCACACCGACGGCGACGACACCAGGTCGAAGGGCCGGGCGCGGAACCGGTACGCCGCCGAGGTCAGCGCGCCCACCGGGCAGATCTGGATCGTGTTGCCCGAGAAGTACGACTGGAAGGGGTCGCCCTCGCCGATGCCCACCTGCTCCAGCGCACCGCGCTCCAGCAGCTCGATCATCGGGTCGCCCGCGATCTCGTTCGAGAAACGGGTGCAGCGTGCGCAGAGCACACACCGCTCGCGGTCCAGCAGCACCTGCGTGGAGATCGGCACCGGCTTCTCGTACGTCCGCTTGCGGCCCTCGAAGCGGGAGTCCGCCTGCCCGGCGGTCATCGCCTGGTTCTGCAGCGGGCATTCGCCGCCCTTGTCGCAGATCGGGCAGTCGAGCGGGTGGTTGATGAGCAGCAGCTCCATCACCCCGCGCTGCGCCTTCTCGGCCACGGGCGAGGTGAGCTGGGTCTTGACCACCATTCCGTCCGTGCAGGTGATGGTGCAGGAGGCCATCGGCTTGCGCTGGCCCTCGACCTCGACGATGCACTGCCGGCAGGCGCCGGCGGGGTCCAGGAGCGGGTGGTCGCAGAACCGGGGGATCTCGATGCCGAGCAGTTCCGCCGCCCGGATCACCAACGTGCCCTTGGGGACGGATACTTGGATGCCGTCGATGGTGACGGATACGAGGTCGTCCGTCGCGGGTGCGCCGGGCGTCTTCGCGGTGACGGTCATACGTGCACCTCCGGGTGCGACTGATCGGCCCACACCGTGGACTTCGCCGGGTCGAAGGGGCAGCCCTTGCCCTTGATGTGCTGCTCGTACTCCTCGCGGAAGTACTTGAGCGAGGAGAAGATGGGGCTCGCGGCACCGTCGCCGAGCGCGCAGAACGACTTGCCGTTGATGTTGTCGGCGATGTCGTCGATCTTGTCGAGGTCTCCGATGCGGCCCTTGCCCGCCTCGATGTCGCGCAGCAACTGGACGAGCCAGTAGGTGCCTTCACGGCATGGCGTGCACTTGCCGCAGGACTCGTGGGCGTAGAACTCGGTCCACCGGGTGACGGCCCGTACGACGCACGTCGTCTCGTCGAAGCACTGCAGGGCCTTGGTGCCGAGCATCGACCCGGCGGCACCGACCGCCTCGTAGTCGAGGGGCACGTCCAGGTGCTGCTCGGTGAGCAGCGGGGTCGAACTGCCGCCCGGCGTCCAGAACTTGAGCGTGTGGCCGGGGCGCATGCCGCCGCTCATGCCGAGCAGCTGGCGCAGGGTGATGCCGAGCGGCGCCTCGTACTGTCCGGGGCAGGCGACATGGCCGCTGAGAGAGTAGAGCGTGAAGCCCGGGGACTTCTCGCTTCCCATCGAACGGAACCATTCCTTGCCCCTGTTGAGAATCGCGGGAACCGACGCGATGGATTCGACGTTGTTCACCACAGTGGGGCACGCGTAGAGCCCCGCCACCGCGGGGAAGGGGGGTCGGAGCCGGGGCTGGCCACGGCGGCCTTCGAGCGAGTCGAGGAGAGCCGTCTCCTCGCCGCAGATATAGGCGCCCGCCCCCGCGTGCACGGTGATGTCGAGGTCGAGTCCGCTCCCCAGGATGTTCCGGCCGAGGTAGCCCGCCGCGTAGGCCTCGCGCACGGCCTCGTGCAACCGCCGCAGCACGGGGACGGTTTCACCGCGCAGATAGATGAAAGCGCGGTCCGAGCGGATCGCGTAACAGGCGATGACCATCCCCTCGATGAGGGAATGCGGATTGGCGAAGAGGAGGGGGATGTCCTTGCAGGTGCCCGGTTCGGACTCGTCCGCGTTGACGACGAGGTAGTGCGGCTTGCCGTCGCCCTGCGGGATGAACTGCCACTTCATCCCGGTCGGGAAGCCCGCGCCGCCGCGTCCGCGCAGCCCGGAGTCCTTCACATACGCGATCACGTCGTCGGGGGTCATGGCCAGGGCCTTGCGCAGCCCCGCGTAACCCTCGTGGCGCAGATAGGTCTCCAGCGTCCATGAACGGGGCTGGTCCCAGAACGCGCTGAGCACGGGCGCGAGCAGCTTCTCGGGGCTGGTCTCGCTGATCTCTGGTGCCATGGTCATCCCTCCCCCTCCTCGGATGTCGGCTCGGACGCCGGCCGCTGCCCACGGGGCGGCGCGGTGCGCGGGGGTCCGACCTTGGGGCTGCCCTCGCCCTGTGCCAGCCGCAGCCCCGCCAGCGAGGCGGGCCCGGCGCCGCCGGACGCCTCGACGGCGCCCGGGCGTTCGTCGGGGAAGCCGGCCAGGATGCGGGAGGTCTCGCGGTAGGTGCACAGCGGCGCGCCCCGGGTGGGCTCGACCGTGTGCCCGGCGCGCAGGTCGTCGACGAGCCGGACGGCGCTCTCGACGGTCTGGTTGTCGAAGAACTCCCAGTTGACCATCACCACGGGCGCGTAGTCGCAGGCCGCGTTGCACTCGATGTGCTCGAGGGTGACCTTGCCGTCCGCGGTCGTCTCGCCGTTGCCCACCCCCAGGTGGCGGCGCAGCGCCTCGAAGATGGCATCGCCGCCCAGCACCGCGCACAGGGTGTTGGTGCACACCCCGACCTGGTAGTCGCCGCTCGGCCCGCGCCGGTACATGGTGTAGAAGGTCGAGACCGCCGTGACCTCGGCCGTGGTGAGGCCGAGCAGTCCGGCGCAGAACCGGACCCCGGTGCGGGTGACGTGTCCCTCCTCGGCCTGCACCAGGTGCAGCAGCGGCAGCAGCGCGCTGCGGCTGTCGGGGTAGCGGGCGATCACCTCCCGGGCGTCGGCCTCGAGCCTCTCCCGTACCTCGGCCGGGTAGTCGGGCGCGGGCAACTGCGGCATGCCCAGGCCTACTTGACTCGCCTGTCGACCTTCACTCACCTGTCGACCACTCACCTGTCGACGCCTCCCATCACGGGATCGATGGACGCCACCGCGACGATGACGTCGGCCACCTGGCCGCCCTCGCACATCGCCGCCATGGACTGGAGGTTGCTGAAGGAGGGGTCGCGGAAGTGGACGCGGTACGGCCGGGTGCCGCCGTCGCTCACCACATGCGCGCCCAGCTCGCCGCGGGGCGATTCCACGGCCGCGTACACCTGCCCGGGCGGCACCCGGAACCCCTCCGTCACCAGCTTGAAGTGGTGGATCAGGGCCTCCATCGAGGTGCCCATGATCTTCTTGATGTGGTCCAGCGAGTTGCCGAGCCCGTCGGGGCCCAGCGCCAGCTGCGCGGGCCAGGCGATCTTCTTGTCCTCGACCATCACCGGCCCCGGCTGGAGCCGGTCCAGGCACTGCTCGACGATGCGCAGCGACTGCCGCATCTCCTCGAGCCGGATGAGGAAGCGCCCGTACGCGTCGCAGGTGTCGCCGGTCGGCACATCGAATTCATAAGTGTCGTAACCGCAATAGGGCTGTGCCTTGCGCAGGTCGTGGGGCAATCCGGCGGCCCGCAGTATCGGGCCGGTGACGCCGAGGGCCATGCAACCGGTGAGGTCGAGATAACCGACGTTCTGCAGACGGGCCTTGAACGCCGGGTTGCCGGTGGCGAGCTTGTCGTACTCCGGCAGGTTCTTGCGCATCTTCTTCACGAACTCGCGCACCATGTCCACCGCGCCCGGCGGCAGGTCCTGGGCGAGCCCGCCGGGGCGCACATAGGCGTGGTTCATGCGCAGGCCGGTGATCAGCTCGAAGATGTCGAGCACCATCTCGCGGTCGCGGAAGCCGAAGATGGCAACCGTGGTGGCGCCGAGCTCCATGCCGCCGGTGGCGAGGTACACCAGGTGCGAGGAGATTCGGTTCAGCTCCATCAGCAGCACCCGGATCACCGTGGCACGGTCCGGGACCTGTTCCTCGATGCCGAGGAGCCGCTCGACGCCCAGGCAGTAGGCCGTCTCGTTGTGGAGCGGCATCAGGTAATCCATGCGCGTGACGAAGGTGGAGCCCTGCGTCCAGGTGCGGTACTCGAGGTTCTTCTCGATGCCGGTGTGCAGATAGCCGATACCGGCCCGGGCCTCGGTGACCGTTTCTCCGTCGATCTCCAGGATGAGGCGGAGCACTCCATGGGTGGAGGGGTGCTGCGGGCCCATGTTGACGACGATCCGCTCGTCGTCGGCGCGCTGGGCGGCGGCAGTGATCTCGTCCCAGTCGCCGCCGGTGACCGTATAGACCGGGCCTTCCGTCGTCTCGCGGGGGCCTGCGTCGGGTGAGGAGGGGGTGGAGGGGGTGGACATCAGCTGTACGACCTCCGCTGGTCCGGAGCCGGGATCTGGGCGCCCTTGTACTCGACGGGGATGCCGCCGAGGGGGTAGTCCTTGCGCTGCGGGAAGCCCTGCCAGTCGTCCGGCATCATGATCCGCGTCAGCGCCGGATGGCCGTCGAAGACGATGCCGAAGAAGTCATAGGTCTCGCGCTCGTGCCAGTCGTTGCCCGGATAGACGTCGACAAGGGACGGGACATGGGAGTCGGCATCGGGCGCGCCGACCTCCAGCCGGATCAGCCTGTTGTGGGTGATCGAGCGCAGGTGATAGACGGCGTGCAGCTCGCGCCCCTTGTCCTCGGGGTAGTGCACTCCGCTGACTCCGGTGCACAGTTCGAAGCGCAGCGCCGGGTCGTCGCGCAGGGTCCGGGCGACGCGCGACAGGTGCTCGCGCGCGATGTGGAAGGTGAGCTCTCCCCTGTCGACGACGGTCTTCTCGATCGCGTTCTCCGGGACGAGCCCCTGCTCCTCGAGCGCGCCCTCCAGCTCGTCGGCGACCTCGTCGAACCATCCTCCGTACGGCCGGGCGGACTCGCCCGGCATCCGTACGGTGCGCACCAGCCGTCCGTACCCGGAGGTGTCGCCCCCGTTGTTGGCGCCGAACATCCCGTGCCGGACGCCGATGGCCTCGCCGCTGTCCTCCCGCTGAGCGGGGACCTGTTCTCCCTGCTCGCTCACTGCAGCAGCCCCTTCATGTCGAGAAGGGGCAGGGCCTTGAGCGCCGCCTCCTCCGTCTCGCGGTCCGCTTCCCTGCGGTGGGCGCCGAGCTTCTCGCCCTGGATCTTCTTGTGCAGTTTGAGGATCGAGTCCATCAGCATCTCGGGGCGCGGCGGGCAGCCCGGCAGATAGATGTCGACGGGGACGATGTGGTCGACGCCCTGCACGATCGCGTAGTTGTTGAACATGCCTCCGCTGGAGGCGCAGACGCCCATGGAGATGACCCATTTGGGGTTCGGCATCTGGTCGTAGACCTGCCGCAGCACCGGCGCCATCTTCTGGCTGACCCGCCCGGCCACGATCATCAGGTCCGCCTGGCGCGGGGATCCGCGGAAGACCTCCATGCCGAAGCGGGCCAGGTCGTACCGTCCGGCGCCGGTCGTCATCATCTCGATGGCACAGCAGGCCAGTCCGAACGTGGCGGGGAAGACGGATGCCTTGCGGACCCAGCCGGCCGCCTGCTCGACAGTGGTCAGCAGGAAGCCGCTGGGCAGTTTCTCTTCGAGTCCCATTACCGGTAGCCCCTCAGTCCCATTCCAGGCCGCCGCGACGCCATACATAGGCGTAGGCGACGAAGACCGTGAGTACGAACAGCAGCATCTCGACGAGCCCGAACAGCCCGAGGGCGTCGAAGCTGACGGCCCAGGGGTAGAGGAAGACGATCTCGATGTCGAAGACGATGAAGAGCATCGCCGTCAGGTAGTACTTGATCGGGAAACGTCCGCCCCCGGCCGGCTGCGGCGTGGGCTCGATGCCGCACTCGTACGCCTCGAGCTTGGCGCGGTTGTACTTCTTGGGCCCCAGGAGCGAGCCCATGACCACGGAGAAGATCGCGAAGCCCGCACCGAGAGCTCCCAGTACGAGGATGGGCGCGTAGGCGTTCACCGCTCCTCGCTCCTTCCGGTCGCCGCTGACTGCTGAGACTGCTGAACTCGAGGCGAATTCACCGTGAAGATCCCCTCCATGTGAGGCAGTTCACAAGCCCGGGTCGTGGGGCATCTTATGCCCGGCGGTCTGTGATCTGCGACACGGCGTACACCGCCACGTTTGTGATCTCCACCACCTGACGGACGATCATCAGGTCGAACGGGTGGCCGACTTCGTACACGAAGCGCCGGAGTGATCACTGAAGGCCACATTCCGGGGCCGGACCGCTGGTCGGAGCCGTGAGGCACTATCAAGCCAGAGACTCTTCACGCAACTTGGCGTTTCGTACGGTCAACTGATATAGGCACACCACCCGTCGGGGCGACCGGGTCATCCGCACCCTCCGCCGGGGAGGCTCGCGCTTTCCTTCACGAGCGCCCGCCGGGCGTGAACTCCACCACGCGTTCGCTCGCAAGCCAGTCCGCCCGGCCCGCTCGCCTCGACGTCCGAGACCGAAACGTGATATGCCGTCCGGCCAATCCGCGCTTACGCATAAATGCCATGCTCAATCGCATGATCACGATGCCCGGCGGGACAAACTCGGAGGCACTCTCCGGGGCCGGACGGCCGAATAAGAGCCCTCCGCAGACGAATTGTGACCTAAGACACTCGTATTGAACTCAACCTGCCGCGCCTGGTAAGCCCTTGTCCCATGTCCCCCAACGCGCACATAACCAGCCACCGGAAGCCCCGCCGCCCGGTCACCCAGTCCTGGGTCGTCCGCACGGGTGTTGCCGGTGGCGTCCTCAGCACCCTGGCCGTCACCGCGGCCGCCCAGGCGAACGCCGCCGAGAAGCCGACCGAGGCCACCATCGAGATGCCGGCGCTCGACGCCGCCCTCGCCTCCTCGATCGCGCAGAGCGCGGACGCCACGCAGCAGACCGCCGTGGACTACCAGGTGCGCGCGACGGTGGACAAGGCCGCGGACCACGCCCGTGCCGCCGCCAAGAAGGCCAAGCAGGAGGCCGACCGCAAGGCCGAGGCCGAGCGCAAGGCCGCCGAGGCCAAGGAGAAGCGCGAGGCCGAGGAGGCCCGTGCCTCCCGCGCCGCCCAGCGCACGTCGCTGGGCACGAAGGCCGCCGCGTCCGCGGACGACTCGTCCGACTCGTCGTCCTCGTCCACTTCCACCACCTCGAAGTCGAGCACGGGCGCGACCGGCAACGCCGCGACCCTGATCTCCTTCCTCCAGGACCAGGTGGGCAAGGCCTATGTGATGGGCTCCACCGGCCCGTCCTCCTACGACTGCTCCGGCCTGGTCATGGCCGCCTACCAGCAGATCGGCATCAGCCTGCCCCGCGTCTCGCAGGACCAGTCGACCGCCGGCACGCAGGTCGGCCTCGACAACCTGCAGCCGGGCGACATCCTTTACTGGGGATCCGCGGGCAGCGCGTACCACGTCGCCGTCTACATCGGCGGTGGCAAGTTCATCGGCGCGCAGAACCCCAGCACGGGCATCGTCGAGCGGGACCTGAGCTACTCCCCGCCCACGGGTGCCGTGCGCGTCATGTGACGCCTCGCGACATACGAAAGGCCGCCGTCCCTAGCGGGACGGCGGCCTTTCGCCGTACGGAAACGACGCGCTACGGAAACGACGCGATGCCGAAGGGTCACCGTCCCGTCCCCCCACGGGGCGGTGGCCCTTCGGCATACCAGGTGCTTTCCCCCTCGGGCCCCTTCCTGCTGTCCCCCGTTTTCCCCCGTTGGACACCAGGGCACCTGGGCGCCCACGCCGGAACCGGCGTCCGGGCCGATGTCCGGACAACGGCCTCGTTGTTCCCGCATTCTGCGGGGCATCCGCCCATGCGCGCAAAGCCTTTCGGACCTGTCCGAATCCGGACACCCGGGGCGGCCTACGATAAACGGACGGCCCTATTCCAACTTCCGGCGGACGGAGTCCACAGGAGCACCCATGGCGCTACGCCTCCACTTCGGTCCCGAGGACCTCGGCCGGGTACGCATCACGCCCGTCCCCGACCCGCTCGCCGAAGCGACCTTCAGCCTGCCCCTGCTGCAGAGCCCCTGGCTCGGTGCCCCCGCCCTCGACGGCTGGCGGCAGCGCACCCTGCGCGGGCTCACCCCGACGGTCCGTCCGCTGCTCGAACTCGCCCCCGCGGGCCTGGACGAGTACGTGCCCGAGGCGTTCATCCGCGTGCGCGGCTCCACTTCGCTCGAGGAGAGCCTCCAGGCCACCTGGAGCATGCCGAGCCGGATCTGGACGGCCGACCTGTCGACCGCGCACGAGTGGCGTCCGTCCACACCCCGGTGGATAGGCGACCTGCACACCGGCGACCGGGACGCCTCCCGGCTCGTGGACCGCGCCTTCCGCGACTACTACGACGCCGCCCTCGCGCCCTACTGGCCCCAGCTCGCCGCCTGCGTCCACGCCGACCGCACCCGGCGCGCCCGCGCCCTCGCCGACCACGGCGCGGAGCACCTGCTCGCCACGCTCCACCCGGCGCTGCGCTGGGAGTCGCCCGTCCTGCACGCGCACTGCACCATGGACATCGATCTCCCCCTGGGCGGGCGCGGACTGCTCCTCACGCCCACGTTCTTCCTCACCGAGCCCGTCTTCCGTCTCGACAACGCCGATCCCGACGCCCCGCTGGAGCTCCGCTACCCGGTCGCCCGCGAGCTCGGCACGTATCAGTCGGTGCTGGCCACCACATCCGGTGGCGCCGGCACCGGCGGCGCGGCCCAACTCGCCGCCCTCACCGCCCTGCTGGGCCGCACCCGCGCCCGCGTCCTCGACGCCGCAGCGGCGGGCGGCAGCACCGCACGCCTCGCCGAGCGCGCCGGAATCTCCCCCGCCTCCGCGAGCGAACACGCCACCGTCCTGCGGGCGGCGGGCCTGCTCACCACCCAGCGCGCGGGGTCTGCGGTGCACCACTCCCTCACCCCGCTGGGACGGGCACTGCTGGAGGGCGCGGGCTGAGGGCGAGGCGCGCCGGTGATCCGCAAGGTGGCCGAATCCATTCGTCGGGCGCCATTGGCTTGTTCGGCGAAGCTTTCGGGCTTCTCGCGGACACAACGGCTTCTGGCACGATTTTCCCCGCACCGGACCGGAGACAGGCCACCAAGCTCTTGGGCACACTGACGCATTACGGCCCCGGAGGGGACGGGGTGAGGATGGCGGAACCGGTCCGGTAGAGCTCGACGAGCAGCGGTCGCAAGGCCAGCCCGGCGGGCGTCAGTTGATAGCGCGTACGCACCGGAAACCCCCGCAGCCGCTCGCACACCACGAGCCCCCGTTCCTCGAGCACGCGCAACCGCTCGGACAGCACCTTGGCGCTGACCTCCGGCAGCCGTTCGGCCAGGCCGCCGAAGGAGAGCGGACCGTGCATCAACTCCCTTAGAACGAGCGTGGTCCAGCGCCCGGCGACCGCGGCGAGAGCCACCTCCACCGGACACCCGGCCTCGGGCCGCCGCGTCCGCCCCCGCCCGTCCGGCACCAGTTCATGGTCCCAGCCGGTGTCACTTACCGTTTGGTGAGCCACTTCGCCGCCGGGTTGGCTGCCGTCATGCACATCTCCCAGATCCCCTCGCATGCCCCCACTGTTTCGCTGACCTCCGACCCGGAGCAACATCCGGCCGTCTTCGCCGAGGCCTTCAACACCGGCGACCCCGAGGCCGTGGGCCAGGTCTACGCCCCCGACGCCGTCTTCGTCCCCCGCCCCGGCGAGCAGGTCACGGGCCCGGCCCTCACCCAGGCCAACGCCGACTTCCTCGCCCTGGGCCTGCCGATCACCGTCCACCCCCGGCACACCTACGTCGCCGACGACATCGCCCTGCTGATCGTCGACTGGACCATCGACGGCCCCGGCCCGGACGGCGAGCACGTCCACCTCGAGGGCACGGCCACGGACGTCGCCCGCCGCGGGGAGGACGGCCGGTGGCGGTACGTCATCGACAACCCCTTCGGGGTGGCCTGACCCACGGTTCCCCTACCGCTGGGCCGGAAGCATGGTGCGCGGGGAGTCGACCAGGACGGCGGTGGCGCCCAGCCGGGTGGCGGTACGCAGGTCGGGGCGCGTATTGACGCCGAGCATGACGATGGGCGTACGGGATACGGACCGGAAGCAGGCGACCGATTCACGTGTCCACAGCTGCGCGGTGACAGCGGCATCGCCGGTGCCGAGGGTGAACTTCTCTTGCAGGATCATCTGGCGCTTGAGCTCGAACCCCACCCACGAGCCGACCGGAGGCGTGCTCCCGCACCTGTGCTCGAGCGCAACTTCGGCCAGCCGCTGCCTCGTTGCGTCACGGCTTTCGGCCACCCGCGCCCCGGGCACGCGGGAGAGCAGAGTGGTGACCTCGGCGTCGGTGGAGTACAGCTTGACGCGGTCCCAGGCCTTCTTCTTGTTCAGCAGGCGGGTCACCGCGTCCACGACATGCCGGGCAGGCGCCTGCTTGAGGTCCAGGTAGACCTGCTTGCCCGCGGGGATCGCCGCCAGGGCCACCTCCAGCGTGGGGATGCGGACGGGATGGGAGCGGTAGGGGTAGGAGCCATCGGAGCCCTTGAAGGCGTAGCCCGCGTTCAGCCCGGCCAGCTCGGCCAGCGTCTTGCCACCGACGGGACCGGAGCCATCCGTCAGCACAGACAGGTCAGTTGGCCGGTACAGCACCGGGACCCCGTCCTTGGTCGCCTGCACACTCAGCCACTCCCCGTCCACCCCGGCCTTCAGCGACTTGGTGATGGCCAGCAGGGTGTTCTCGGGATAGTCACCGGTGCCCGCCCGGTGCGCGATGACCAATGGCCTCGCTCTCGCCCGTTCCGCCGGAGACTCCTCGGCCTGCGCAGTGGCCGGCGCACTTCCCGTGAGCGCGGGGACGGCACAGACCAACGCGACGATGGCGATGGCCAGGGCGGTCCTGCGCCGCAGCCCGCCACCTGGCACACGGCCTTTCCGCGATACTGCCGCTACTGCCGCTACGTAATTGCGTGTGGTCATATGCGTGATCCTAGGGCGCACCGCCACAACACCAGCAGGCCCGCCGACGAGACCTTCCGTCACCCGCCGATGAGCTCGACCCACTTCCCAGCCGACCTAGTCGAGTTGACCGGCTGCACGAGTTCGGTGCGGTGGGCCAGACGAGGCCACTTCCCCCACTGATCACCGGCCTGACCACGGCCGCCGTGGACCACGCCCGCGGCGGCACGGATGGCCGTCGGCACTGGCCTTTGGCTAGTAGACATCCATGCTGGACTCGCCAAAGGTGTCGTCACCAGAGGACTGCTGCCCCTTGCTCTGCTGCGCTTTGTCCTTGGCCTGCTGCGCCTTGTCCTTGGCCTGCTGGCCCCGCTGCCGCTCCTGCTGGACCTTGTCCTTGCGCTGCTTCTGGTCCTTGCTGCCCATGCGCGTTCACTCCTGCAAGATCGGAGATCAGAGATCGGAAGATGTAACGCCGATACCCGGCTTTTCCAGATTCGCATGGGTATGGCTTCCGTGCCTCTCGGCATCCGGGGCAGGCCCCATCCGCTGCTCCGGGAAGCTCTCCTCAGCGCGCGAGGGCCGAGCTCCCGGTAGGCCGGGGTGGGCACTTCGCCGCTGCGCGGCTCATGCGGCAGCTGTGGGCGGTTTACGTGACGGGTGCTCGGCCGTCCACCCCCATTTCGCCGTTGCGCGCACGCGAAGAGGCGCGGCGGCGGGTGGGGGGCCGGGCGCCGGCGGCGATCGGGCGGCTTGCCGGGCTGCAACCCTTCAGCGGTGGGGAAGTTACGTTCCCGGAATCGAATGCTCCTTGTTTGTCACGTGACGAATCACCGCTATTGAACGGCGAACCACTCGCCGCGCATCAACAGCCCCAGGTACCGCTCCCGTTCCCGCCGCGAAGGGTGACCGGCGAGTCGGGTACCGCTTTCCCCCCGAAAACCGCCCCTAGCCGTGCGGAAACCGGTACCCGATTCGCCGGCGTCGGCCACAGCTCAGCGACGTGTACAGCATCAGCGCCCCGCTGAACGACCAGGGACAGTGGACTGCGGGGACACCCGCCCTCGCACCGCCAGCCACAACGCGGAGTCACGCCAGCTCATCCATCACATTGCGCGAGAACTGTAAGGAACTCGGACATGGACGCATCTATTGGTTGGCAGAAATCGTCGTTCTCCGGAGGCGAAGGCCCGGACTGTATCGAAGTCGCCCTCGACAGCCTCGTCGTCCTCATACGTGAAAGTACCGCCCCGCAAGCCGTCCTCACTGTTACCCCAGTACGCCTTGCCGGGCTCATATCAGGCGTGAAGGCCGGGACATTTTGCCGCTGACTCGTCCTGCGACGCCATCGACGTCACGCGCCTCCCCGGCCCCGCAGGGTACAGAGCGGGGCCGACAGGATCAGCATTCGGCCATAAGTCAGCGTTGCGGGACTTCGTACACATACGGCGTGGTCACGGCCAGGGCGGCGAACCCGAGCCGTTGCAGGATCGGGCGGCTCGGGGCCATGGCGTCGACCTGGAGGTAGCGGTAGCCGCGGTCGGCGGCGAGGCGGGCGCGGTGGGCGATCAGGGCGCGGTAGATGCCGCGGCCTCGCCAGGCCTCCACCGTGCCGCCGCCCCAGAGGCCGGCGAAGCCGGTGCCGGGGCAGAGCTCGATGCGGGCCGCGCTCACGGGGACGTCGCCGGCCATGGCGAGGTACGCGATGAGGGTGTCCGACCCCAGCTCGGTCAGCAGTGTGTGCCGGAGTCTCGGGTTGTCGGCGCCGAAGGCCTGGCGGCCGACGTCCATGACGAGGTCCACGTCCGACTCGTCGGCGACCCGGCGGAGTTGGATGCCCTCGGGTGGGGTGGCCTTGGTGATCTCGTCGGTGATCTCGGCGACCATCAGGGTTTCCGGCTCGTCGGGCTGGAAGCCGGCCGCGAGGAGGCGGTCGGCCAGGTCGGCAGGGCAGTCGTGGGAGTAGTGCTTCCACTCGAAATCCTGGCCGAGGGTGGTGAAGTAGTCGATCTGTTCGGCGATGGTCGCGTCGGCGGTGGACTCGTCGAGGTCCGACCAGATGATGCCGTTCCAGCCGGGGCCCTCGGGGGTGACGTGGCGTACGAGGTTTGCGGTGCGGTCGATGTGGGAGGCGGGGGTGTCGGGGCGGGCGTTTTCGCGCATGCGGGTGTCGTACTCGCGGAGTACGGATGTCTTGTCCATGGGTTCCATGGGGGCAGCTCAGCAGTGGGTGCGGCTCGCTGCAACGGGATTTGTGCCCCGGAGTACCGCCCGCGCTATCGCGTCCGCGTCCGACAGCGTCACCGAGTCCACCCCGGGGCGGGTGCCCGCCGCGGTGACCCAGTGGACGGATTCCGTGGGGACGCCGTAGGCGTAGCGGTGGGGGTGGGCGTGGCCGTCGGCGGTGAGGACGCGGTAGGGGCGGGTGGTGACGGCGAGGCCGCCGGTTTCGTAGGCGGGACCGGCGGAGGACGGGATGCGGTACGGGGCGCACTGGCCCGTCGCCAACAGGTGCCGCAGCAAAGGGTCTTCGGTGCGGCGCAGGTCGGGTTCGGGGAGGCGGGCCTCGATGAGTACGGACGCGCGTACGGGCGGGCCCGGGACCAGGGGGGAGTCGGCGACGAAGGCCGGGCGGCGGGTGGTGTCGAGGCGGACTTGGGTGCCGGGGCCGGTGACCTCCAGGACGCCTGCCTCGAGGAGGGCGGCCATTTCCTCGATGCGGGAGGCGGGCGGGCCTATGGAGAGGAAGGCGTTGAGCGGGGTGTACCAGTGCTCGAGTTCGTCGCGGTGGGAGGTTCCGTCCAGTCCGGCGTGGTCCACGGCCAGGCGTATCTCGTTGCGCAGGTCGCGCAGGACGTCGAGGGCGGCTTTCAACGGGCCGGCCACGTTGCCGGCGCGGGCCTCGCGGACGTCGTCGGCCAGGCGGTCGAGCAGCCAGTCGCGAAAGTCGTCGCGGTCGGCGAAGTCGCGGCCCTTGTGGGGAGTGGCTGTGCGCTCCCAGTCCCAGCGTTGCTGCGGGGCTATGCCGTAGGTGTCGAGGAGTTGCTCGCGTTCGGCGCCCGCACCGGCGGAGAGGTAGCGGTCGGTGAAGGTGTCGCGGTCGCAGGCACGGCCGAGGGTGCGCAGCAGGGTTCCGTAGTAGACGCTCTCGACCTCGGCGGCGATCAGGGGCCATAGGTCGCGGCCGAAGTGGAGCTGTCTGCTGCGGAGTTCGGCGATGCGTCGTGGGGTGAGCAGGCGGGGGGTGTGGCGGCCGGAGGCGCCCTTCTGGTTCTCGCCCCGCGCGTGGTACGGGACGCCGCGTCGGGAGAAGGCGTGGAGGTGAGGTTCGCGGCCGGAGGGGGTGTAGCGCAGACTGCCGGAGGTGGTGCGAGTGAACGTTCCTCCACGGCCGGCTGTGAACAGGGCCATGTAGTCGAAGAAGTTGAGGCCGAGGCCGCGCAGCAGGACGTCCTCGCCGGGGGCGATGCGGCCGAGCCGCGCGTCGGCCGGGTTGCCCGGGGCGAGGTAGGACAGGCCGTGCCGTCGTGTCAGGTCGGCGGTGCGGGCCTGGCACGGTGTCGGGCGGACGGGCAGGTGGCCCTGGGCGAGGACGACCGCGTCGAGTCCGTCCAGGCGGGTGCCGTCCGCGAGGCGGACGCTCTGCGGGCCGTTGCCGGACAGGGCTACGGCGCGGGTGCGGTGCAGGTGTACCGCGATGTGGCGAGGGGCGGCGGCGAGCACGCTCCGCAGGCAGTCGCGCAGGTAGCGTCCGTAGAAGGCGCGGGTGGGGTAGGTGTCGGGGCCGATGTCGGTGCGGCCGCGCAGGCGTGCCCATTCGTGGAGTGTGGGGCCGGGTTCCATGGGGCCGTCGATCCGTGAACTGGCGTCCGTGTAGAGGGTGATCTGCGAGGCGACCGTATTCATCAGCAGGTGCCGCGACTGATCGGTCCGCCAGACGGCACCCGCGCCGGCCGGGGCGGGGTCGACCAGGTGGACGGTCACCGCGCCGTGCGCGGGTGCGGCCCGTTCGTTGGCGCACAGCCGCTCGAGCACGGAGAGGCCGCGCGGCCCGGCTCCCACGACGCATATCTCCACGAGACGCGCTCCCTCCACGGGTGACCCTGCTCCGCCGGCATCCGCCGGCATCCGTCAGCAGACGGATACGGATGGTGCACCAGGGGCGGCAACATCCGCCAGAGGCATGCGAATTGGCCAGGTAGCGTGGTGCCGTGCCCTACCGCGTACTCTTCTCCGCGCTCGGTGTGCTGGCCGTCCAGCTCGCCGGGTCCACCGCGGTGGACCGGCATCAGACCGGCCATGTGCACCTGAACGCCTTCGGCTGTCTCCTGCTGGTCGTCGGCCCCGTGCTGCTCGCGCTGCGCGATCGGGTGCCCGCCGTCGCCGCGTACGGCACCGTCGCCGCGACGCTGGCGTATCTGGCGGCGGGCTTTCCTTACGGACCGGTGTTCATCAGCCCGGTGGTGGCGTTCTTCTCGGCCGTGCTGCGGGGCCGCAGGCGCGATGCGTGGGCCGCACTCGGTGCACTCTACGCCGGGCATCTGGTGCTCGCCCACTGGCTGTTGCCGTCCGGCGTCGCGGCGTCCGCCTGGGGGCCGGAGGCCGGGATCACCGCCTGGCTGCTGGTCGTGGGCGCCGCCGCCGAGCTCGCCCGGGTGCGGCTGGAGCGGGTCGAACGGGCGCGCCGGGAGCGTGCCGAGGCCGAGCGGCGGCGTGCCGACGAGGAGCGGCTGCGGATCGCCCGCGAGCTGCACGACGTCATCGCGCACAGCCTCTCCGTCATCAATGTCCAGGCGGGCGTGGGGCTCGCGCTCCTCGACGAGCACCCCGCGCAGGCGCGTACGGCGCTCGCCACGATCAGGGCGACGAGCAAGGAGGCGCTCGGCGAAGTGCGTCAGGTGCTGGCCGCGTTGCGTGCGCCGGGCGCTGCGCCGCGCGAACCGGCGCCCGGACTCGGCCGGTTGAGCGAACTGGCCGAGCAGGCCGGGGCCGCCGGGCTGCGGATCGAGCTCGCGGTCGACGGCACCGGCGGCCCGCTGCCGCCCGGTGTGGACCTCGCCGCGTTCCGCATCGTCCAGGAGGCGCTGACCAACATCGTCCGCCACTCCGGGGCACGTACCGCCCGGGTGCGCGTCGGGCATGCCGGCGGGGTCCTCGAGTTGAGCGTGGACGACGACGGTCCGGCGACCGGCGGCGGCGAGAGCGGCGGCAACGGGCTGGTCGGGATGCGCGAACGGGCCGCGGGGCTGGGCGGTACGGTGACCGCCGGCCCGCGCGGGGACGGCGGTTGGCGGGTGGCCGCCCGGCTGCCCGTGGGGACGGGAGGGTGAATGAGCCGGGTGCTGCTGGCGGACGACCAGGTGCTGGTGCGGGCGGGCTTCGGCGCGCTGCTGGACGCGCAGGACGGCATCGAGGTCGTCGGACAGGCCGCCGACGGCGAGGAGGCGGTGCGGCAGACCGTACGGCTCCGGCCCGACGTCGTCCTGATGGACATCCGCATGCCGGTGCTCGACGGGCTGGCCGCCACCCGCCGGATCACCTCCGACCCGGCGCTCGCGGAGGTGAAGGTGGTCATACTGACCACCTTCGAACTCGACGAGTACGTCTTCGAGGCGATCCGCTCCGGCGCCTCCGGCTTCCTCGTCAAGGACACGGAGCCCGATGAACTGGTGCGCGCCGTACGGGCGGTGGTGGCCGGCGACGCCCTGATGTCGCCCGGCGCCACCCGCCGCCTGATGGCCGAGTTCGCCGCCCGTTCGAAGGAGCGGCCCGCCGCGGCGGCGCGGCTGGAGCGGCTCACGGAGCGCGAGCGCGAGGTGATGGCGCTCGTCGGCATCGGGCTCTCCAACGACGAGA
Organism: Streptomyces sp. SX-6; assembly: GCF_059089585.1. Taxonomy (NCBI): domain Bacteria; kingdom Bacillati; phylum Actinomycetota; class Actinomycetes; order Kitasatosporales; family Streptomycetaceae; genus Streptomyces; species Streptomyces sp. SX-6. Next base: position 27,010 of record NZ_JBTHHU010000032.1, read on the forward strand.
TCGCCCGCCGGCTCGTCGTCAGCCCGCTCACCGCCAAGACCCATGTCAGCCGCGCCATGGTCAAGCTCGGCGCCCGCGACCGGGCCCAACTCGTCGTGCTCGCCTACGAGTCCGGGCTGGTCCGTCCGGGCTGGCTCGGCTGACGGCCGTACTCCCACGGAAGCAGCCGGGATCGCTCCCGCCGTACGATGCCCTCGGGCCGCCCGGCGAGGACCCTCGATGACATCAAGCACCATGCGTTCATCGAGGAGTTGACCGACATGCACCACGGACCCGGACCCTGGATCCTGTTCGTCCCGCTCGTCTGGGCGGCCGTCGCCTTCGGCGTGGTCACCCTGCTGCGCCGCACGGGGCGGCTCCGCTCACGCGGCCCCGTGCGGCAGGGCGAGGCGATGACCCTGCTCGACCGCCGGTTCGCGACCGGCGAGATCGACGAGGACGAGTACTGGCGCCGGGCGTCCGTACTGCGCGAGACCTCGGGGACGGACCGCTGACCGTGCCCGTCAGCCGTGCCGCACGCCGTCGAGCAGGATCCGCAGCAGGTCGTCCTGTGCCCCGGCCATGACGTTGTGGCCGCAGGCGAGGGCGTGGACGTGCCAGGCCGGGTCCTCGCGCAGCTGCTCGTAGAAGCGCTCGAAGGGGCTGTCGGGGAAATCGGCCGCGAAGACGAAGTCCCGGCGGCGGAGCCCGTCCTGGTTTCCGGTGAGCCGGAGCCGCTGGACCGCGCTCGCCAGCGGATGCGGCGTGGTGCGTGGGTCCAGGAAGGCGAAGGGCTCGATGCCGATGCCGTCGGCCGACGCGCCGTTGATGTACCACTCGCGCTGGGCGTCGGTGGTCACGCTCCACGCCGAATCCCCGTCGCCGGGCATGAACGCGTCCACGTAGACCACCGCGTCGACCCGCTCGGGCGCCTTGTCGACGACACCTCGGACGACCATTCCGGCGTAGCTGTGGCCGACCAGCACAGCGTTCTCGATCTGCTCGCGTTCCAGCAGATCCACGACATCCTGGATGTGAGTGTCGAGGTTGACCGACCCGGTGAGCTCGTGGGCACGCTCACCCAGGCCGGTCAGGGTCACGCTGTGCGCGGTGTGCCCGTGCTCCCGCAGCCGCTCGGCGAGCGGTTCGAAGTACCAACCGCCGTGACACGCACCGGGGATGAGTATGAAGTTGATCATGCTCACAACGATCTCACGCCAAAGCGTCCAGCGTCTCAGGAGCGCGGCGCCACCTTGCTCAGGCCGTTGATGATGCGGTCCATCGCGTCGCCGCCCGTCGGGTCGGTGAGGTTGGCGAGCATCTTGAGCGTGAACTTCATCAGCAGCGGGTGCGTCAGACCGCGTTCGGCCGCAAGCTTCATGATCTTCGGGTTGCCGATGAGCTTCACGAAGGCGCGGCCGAGCGTGTAGTAGCCGCCGTAGGTGTCCTTGAGGACCTTCGGGTAGCGCTGCAGGGCCAGTTCGCGTCCCGAGTACGAGGCACGGGCGTGCGCCTGGACGATGACGTCCGCGGCGATCTGGCCCGACTCCATGGCGTAGGCGATGCCCTCGCCGTTGAAGGGGTTGACCAGGCCGCCCGCGTCGCCGACCAGGAGGAGGCCGCGGGTGTAGTGCGGCTGGCGGTTGAAGGCCATGGGGAGGGCGGCGCCGCGGATGGGGCCGGTCATGTTCTCGGGGGTGTAGCCCCAGTCCTCGGGCATGGAGGCGCACCACGCCTTGAGGATCTCGCGCCAGTCCAACTCCTTGAAGGACGCGGAGGTGTTGAGCACGCCGAGCCCGACGTTGCTCGTACCGTCACCCATGCCGAAGATCCAGCCGTAGCCCGGCAGCAGCCGGTCCTGCGCGCCGCGCCGGTCCCACAGCTCGAGCCAGGACTCGAGGTAGTCGTCGTCGTGGCGGGGCGAGGTGAAGTACGTGCGCACGGCCACGCCCATCGGGCGGTCCTCGCGCCGGTGCAGGCCCATGCCGAGCGACAGCCGCGAGGAGTTGCCGTCGGCGGCGACGACGAGGGGGGCGTGGAAGGTGACGGGAGCTTTCTCCTCGCCGAGCTTCGCCTCGACCCCGGTGATGCGGCCCGTACGGTCGTCGATGACGGGGGCGCCGACGTTGCAGCGCTCGTACAGCCGGGCGCCGGCCTTCACGGCCTGGCGGGCGAGCTGCTCGTCGAAGTCGTCGCGCTTGCGGACCAGTCCGTAGTCCGGGAAGGAGGCGAGCTCGGGCCAGTCGAGCTCGAGACGGACACCGCCGCCGATGATCCGCAGGCCCTTGTTGCGCAGCCAGCCCGCCTCTTCGGAGATGTCGATGCCCATCGCGACCAGCTGCTTGGTCGCGCGCGGGGTGAGGCCGTCGCCGCAGACCTTCTCGCGCGGGAAGGCCGTCTTCTCCAGGAGAAGCACGTCGAGCCCGGCCTTGGCGAGGTGGTACGCCGTGGTGGAGCCGGCGGGCCCGGCACCGACCACGATCACATCGGCGGCGTGTTCGGCAGAGGACTCGGTCACGACTGCGCTCCCGGTTCGGTTCGGCGAGGGGATGGTCGTGGCCGAGTCTATGAGCCGGACGGCGGCGGACGGTCGGCGGTCCGGCCGATCAGCCGGCGGACCAGAAGTCCAGTGCCGTCTGGAACGTCGTGTTGCTCGTGTTGCCGGAGACGAAGTAGTCGCGCCCTTGGAAGAGGATCGCGTACTCGGTGCCGGACGCGTCCACGTACGCCTGGTCCGCGGCGCGCATCGGACGGCCGGTGCTCCTGTCCTTCCAGGTCCACTCCCACCGGGCGCCGGGCCTGCCCTGGAAGGTGTTCCGCTCGAGCCGGACCCGCTGGTAGCCGTCCTGGCGGGAGACGACCTTCTCCATCTCGAGGAAGTGGTCGTACGCGGACTGCCCGGTGCCCTTGAGGATGCCGATGCGCAGGCCCTCGGCGCCGGTGGGGCCGTGGTAGTCGATCTGGCCGTTGCCCTTCTCCTCGCGGGTCCAGCCCCTGATCACGGCGACGGAGAAACCGGCGGGGTCGGTCACCCGCTCGTAGCCGACGGGGGGTTCGCCCTGAGGAGGGGTGGCGGTGGGGGACGGAGTGGCTTCGGGAGTCGCGAACGGGGTGGCGCTCGCAGAGGGAGAGGGTTCCGGGCTGTGGACGGTGGAGGTGGAGGTGGAGCCCTTCCCCTCGGCGGAGTCGCTCTTGCCGCCGTCCTCCCCGGCGAGCAGCACACCCGCGGCGACCGCACCACCCACCAGGAAGGCGGCCAGGCCGACAGCCGCCCAGCCGAGAGCCCGCCGGCGACTCTGCGCGGCGGCGGGGGCGAGGAAGGGCGCGCCATCGACGGCCGTGGGCTGATGGGCGGGCGGCGCCATGGGAGCAGGCGGCGCGTACCCCGGCATGGGCGGTGCGTACGGGCCGGACGGCAGCCCGGACGCACCGCCGCGAGCGCCGCGGATCAGTACGGCCAGCAGCACCGCGCCCGCCGTCCACAGCAGCCCGAAGAGCAGCAGTTCGCCCGCGTTGATGCCGGTGTCGATGTCGCTGTAGCTCAGGCTGGAGAACGAACTCCCGCCGGACATCCGGAGCGTGACGCCGGAGACGAGCCCCAGCAGCCACACGGCCGCCAGGAAGAACACCCCGGACAGCACCGCTTCGACACCACCCGCGGTCGCGCGGCGCACCACCATCAGCGTCAGCATCAGCGCACAGAGCACACCGAGGGCCACCACGCCCACCTGGGCCCAGGCACCCCACACCTCACCGATCTGGGAGAGGCCGGCGCTGGGCTCCCAGCCGGCGATGCGGAGGCCGCCGGTCACGTTCTCCACGTCGGCGCCCCAGGAGACCCCGAGCGACAACGCCGCCAGATTGCCCAGCAGCGCGGCCGCGTAGAGGAAGTCCCAACCGCTGTCGAAATGGCGGGCGTTGTAGAGGACAATCCCGAAGTCGGCCAGTGCGCACAGCCCCACCGCCAGGGCGAGGGCGCGCAGTGCGGTGCCCCACGCCCGGATCACCATCTGTACGCCCGCGCCCGGCCGGGTGGCGAGCGCGTCACGGCACAGGACCGCGCCCCCGAGCGCGGCGGTCAGGCCGAACGCGCCCAGGGCGGCGAGCACCGGGGTGGTCGAGACCGAGGTGTTCCCGAAGTCCGGCTGCCCGTACAGGCCGAGCGCCAGCACCACGGCGGCGGCCAGCAGCGCGCTCCGCAGCGCCGCCTCCGCACCGCTGCTCGCGGTCCAGGCGGGGCGGGTGCGGCGCAGTCCGCGGGCGCCGACGACCGTCGCGGCCGTCCACAGCGCGGTGAGGGAGAGCAGCCAGACGGACAGCGAGCCGCCGCCCCTGACGAGTCCGGAGGAACTGGTCGCCTCGATGTCGAAGGTGGCGCCGAGACCCTGCAGCAGTGCGGCGATGGCGGTCTGGAAGCGCGTGGTCCAGTTGCCGGACTCCTCCGTGCCGGACCCCAGCGAGAGCACGACCGCGGTGGCCAGCAGCACGCCCACCGGCCAGAGCGCGGCCCGCACGGAGCCCGCCCAGTCGCCGGTGAAGACCCGCCGCACGAACTGCCCGGCGGGCGAGGGCTGCTGGGGCTGTTGCGCATACGGGGCGTACGGGGTGTACGGAGCGTGCGGGGCATGAGCGGGCGGCGGCGGTGCGGTGGGTATGGGCGGCACCCCGCCCGCCCCCGCCGGATGAGGCCGCGCCTTGCCGCACTTCATGCAAAAAAGGGCGTCCGACGCGAACGGCGAACCACAGGCAGGGCAATACAACGGCATGAGCGCTCCGGAAAGGGGGCGAGTACTGGGCCGTGGGGGTCGTGCCGTGGGGGGCCGGGCGAGTTTACCGAACTACCGCACGCTGCTCAGGGGTTCTTCAGTCCTTCGTGCCCCGGTGCAGAGCGACCACGCCGCCGGTCAGATCGCGCCACGCGACCTTCGTCCAGCCCGCCTGCTGCAGCCGCGCCGCGAGCGCGCTCTGGTCGGGCCAGGCGCGGATGGAGTCGGCGAGGTAGACGTACGCGTCCGGGTTGCTGCTCACCGCACGGGCGACCGGCGGCAGGGCGCGCATCAGGTACTCGGTGTAGACCGTGCGGAACGGAGCCCACGTGGGGCGGCTGAACTCACAGATCACCACGCGCCCGCCCGGCTTCGTCACCCGCAGCATCTCGCGCAGCGCGGCGTCGGTGTCCTGGACGTTCCGCAGCCCGAAGGAGATGGTGACGGCGTCGAACACCCCGTCCGCGAAGGGCAGCCGGGTCGCGTCCCCCGCCGTCAGCGGCATCCACGGGTTGCGCTTCTTGCCCTCGCGCAGCATGCCGACGGAGAAGTCACAGGGGACGACGTACGCGCCGTCCTCGGCGAAGGGCAGCGACGAGGTACCCGTACCGGCCGCGAGGTCCAGCACCTTCTCCCCGGGGCGCGCGGCGACGGCCTGTGCCACGGCCTTGCGCCACAGCCGGGCCTGGCCGAGCGAGAGGACGTCGTTGGTCAGGTCGTACTTGGCCGCCACGTCGTCGAACATCGCGGCGACTTCGTGCGGCTGCTTGTCCAGGGAGGCTCGGGTCATTCCCTCATTGTTCACCACGGGGTCCGAGTGCTTTGGACGGGGACGGTCACCCTCGGGAAGGGTGGCCGCCCGCGGTGCGGACTGCGCCTTCCTGCAAGGGCCCCCGCGCCCCCTCAGGACTGCCGGTCCCTCCCGGCCCCGTCACCCTCCGGGTGACGCGGCCCTCTTCACCGGCAGTGCGCGTCTTTGCGGCCCGCCGGCGTATGCGCCGGGCGTCCGGGCCCTCGAGCTCGCACCGCGGAGCGGCCGGAGCGGCCGTCCCCGCGGAGATCATCCTGCCGGGCGGAAGCGGTGGTAAAGGTTCCCCTTAGCGCGGCCCTGACGGGTGGGGCGGGGGTCCTTACGGATCACTGACGACTCACGACTCCAGCAGGGCAGTCAGGTCGATCTCTACAGGGAACGGAAACTCGGTGACGAGCTTTTCCTGGTGTACCGGGTGCAAAGGCGCGGGGATGTACGTGGTCGAATCAGCGGGCAGCCAGTACTCGTGCACTGCAAGACGCAGATCCTTCTCCAGCTCAACACGCCAATAGAACGGCACCCCCGCCTGAGCGAACTGTGCAGGCTTGCGAATGCGGTCATCGCTCCGGGACCCGGGCGACACGACCTCCACAGCCAGCTTCACCCGGCCAACAGGAGTGCACTCCGTGTCGAGGAGTCCCAGCCCCTGCCTCTCGCAGACAGCCACATCGGGCTTGAGAACCGTCCTGTCCTCAAGCAGTACGCAGCGCTCGACATTGATCCGGTACATGGACGGTGCAGCCTGCCGGAGGTAGTAGCGCAGTTCGTCACGCACCTCGTCGTGCCAGAGCTTTGTCTGCCCACGAACCACGATCACTCCGTCCACGAGTTCCCAGTCGAAGGGCAGCTCAAGTTCCTTCACCTGGTCGAACGTCCAGCCTTCGGCAGGCGGATACATCCAGTTGTCCGGAGTGGCCTTCTGGCCCGGTCGGCCAAGAGTCATCACTGCTCCCATGGACGCGAGTGTGGACGCGGGTGCGGATCGCGGTCCCACATACGACGGTAGCGTCACCCGAAGTAGTGGACGTCCGACACGGCGCTGACTCACGCCCGCCGGTGCACCAGCCGCCCGCCCAGCACCGTCGCCACGCACGTGCCCGCCCCGGCCGCCACCAGCGCCGCCTCGTCCGGCACATCGAAGGCGGCGAGGTCCGCCCGCGCGCCCACGGCCAGTGGGGCCGCCACCGCGTCTGCAAAGCCGTACGCATTGCGGAAGGGGTCGAGGTTCGGGTCCTCGAGCAAGACGCCCGGAGCGCCCATGACGGAGACCTCCGTCAGCCCGGAGCGGGCGACGGCCGTGCGCACCACCGGGTCGTGGAAGTGTCCGGCCACCGCCGTCGTCCCATGCCGCAGCATCTGCTGCAGCCCCCGCCGGACGCTGCCCGCCCAGCGGGTCTCGGTCATGTCGAGGGCCGCGAGCCGCTCGCCGGTCAGCGGGCGGTCGCCGAGCCGGTCGTACTCGCGGGGGTCGGGGTGATACGTACGCTCCAGCAGCCACTTGCCGTGCCACTGGCGCAGCCCCGGGGTGAGCACGCCCGGCCAGCGGCGCACGCGGGCCGCCGGGTGGGCGGTCACCACCTGCTCGTACGGCCCGAGGGCCACGATGCGGTCGCCGTCCACCGCGACCGCGCCGTCCGGTACGGGCGCGCTGCCGTCAAAGGCCAGCAGCAGCCCGGCCGTGTGCACGGTCAGCACGAGGGCCTCACTCGGAGGGGACGAGCTTCAGCTCGGGGTGTGCCGTGCCGCCCTCGATCGCCGTCGAGGACAGGTGCGAGACGACGCGGTCGTCGACGGGGTCGTTCGCCGGGTCGTCGTGGACGAGCAGGTGCTCGTACGTCGTGGCGCGCTGTGCCGGGACGCGGCCCGCCTTGCGGATGAGGTCGATGAGCTCCATGCGGTTGGAGCGGTGCTTGGCGCCGGCGGAGGAGACGACGTTCTCCTCGAGCATCACGGAGCCGAGGTCGTCGGCGCCGTAGTGCAGGGAGAGCTGTCCCGCCTCCTTGCCGACCGTCAGCCACGAGCCCTGGATGTGGGCCACGTTGTCGAGGAAGAGCCGCGCCACGGCGATGATGCGCAGGTACTCGAAGATCGTGGCCTGCGTCCGGCCCTTCAGCACGTTGTTCTGCGGCTGGTAGGTGTAGGGGATGAAGGCGCGGAACCCGCCCGTGCGGTCCTGCACGTCGCGGATCATGCGCAGGTGCTCGATCCGCTCGGCGTTGGTCTCGCCGGTGCCCATCAGCATGGTGGAGGTCGACTCGACCCCCAGGTTGTGGGCGAGCTCCATGATCTCCAGCCAGCGCTCGCCGGACTCCTTCAGCGGGGCGATCGCCTTGCGCGGCCGGGCCGGCAGGAGCTCGGCGCCCGCGCCCGCGAACGAGTCGAGGCCGGCGGCGTGGATGCGGCGGATGGCCTCCTCGGCGCTCACGCCCGAGATGCGCGCCATGTGCTCGACCTCGGAGGCACCGAGGGAGTGGATGACGAGCTGCGGGAACTCCTTCTTGATCGCGGAGAAGTGCTCCTCGTAGTACTCCACGCCGTAGTCGGGGTGGTGCCCGCCCTGGAACATGATCTGGGTGCCGCCCAGCTCCACGGTCTCCGCGCAGCGGCGCAGGATGTCGTCGAGGTCGCGGGTCCACACCTTGTCGCTCTTGGGCGGGGCGTAGAAGGCGCAGAATTTGCACGCGGTGACGCACGAGTTCGTGTAGTTGATGTTGCGCTCGATGATGTACGTCGCGATGCGCTCGGTGCCCGCGTAGCGCCTGCGGCGCGCGGCGTCGGCGGCCGCGCCGAGCGCGTGCAGCGGGGCGGAGCGGTAGAGCTCGAGCGCCTCCTCCGGAGTGATCCGGCCACCGGTGGCGGCGCGGTCGAGGACGGACTGAAGGTCGGCGTGCTCGGTCACCGGGCGTCCCTTCGGAGGGTGTTCTGTCAGACCGAGCCAGCCTACGCCAGGGGCTTCACCGGCCGGGCGGCGGCCGGTACAGGGACGTTCGCCCCTGTCTTTGCGGCCCTCGGGCCTGATTTTCTGCCTATGACTCAATTCACCGCCACGGCGGGAACCCGGCCCCGGGGTTTACCCCTCCCTTAGGGCGGAATCTCGACTCGTCATGTCCTTCGGGGCAGCATCAACGTCCGGAGCGACACGATGACGCACTCAGCAAACGGGGCCTACCGGTCCCGTGGGCACCGCCGCGCCTCCAAGGCCAAGCGGTGGTCCATCATCGCGGTCTGCATAGCCGTGGTCGCCGGTATAGCGTGGCCGGTGCTGAGCTACTTCAACTACTTCGACCTGTTCTCGGACAAGGGCGAGTCGATCAGCTTCGGCCAGTCGAACGGGAGCGGCGGCCAGCAGGCGGACAACAAGCACCAGTCGTCCAGCTCCCCGGTGCTGATGCCGACCGGCCCCGACGCGAAGTTCACCATCGCCAACACGGTCCCCGAGGACGGCACCAAGATCGCGGTGACCACCCTCGAGGGGAAGAAGTCCGGGTTCACCGGCAAGGTCTGGGTCTGGGTGCCCAAGGAGTACAAGGACCCCAAGTACGCCAACAGCGGCTTCCCGGTGATGATCGCGCTGCCCGGCGGCGCGGGCTACCCGATGAACTACTGGATGGGCACCGACCTCAAGCTCGAGGCGAGCATCTCCAAGTGGCACGACGAGGGCAAGAGCCTGCCCTTCATCCTGGCCATGCCGGTGCTCAACCCGCACCCGGACAACGGCATCTACAACGACGCCAGTGACATCCCCGGCCAGCCGAAGATGGGCACCTGGCTCACCGAGGACGTCCCGGACCTGATCAAGGCGAACTTCCGCACGATCAAGTCCCGTGACGGCTGGGCCATGATGGGCTCCTCCACCGGTGGCTTCGCGAGCCTGAAGTCGGCCCTGCAGAAGCCGGACAAGTTCAAGGCGATCATCGCCTCCGGCCCGGACATCGTCCCGGACTCCCCGCTGTGGAAGGGCCACGAGAAGGAGAAGGCGGAGAACAACCCCAAGCTCCTCGCCCCGAAGCTGATCAAGAAGGGCGGCCCGGAGGTCTATCTCGCCTTCCAGGTCGGCACCCGCGGCTCGGACGCCCAGGCCAAGCCGAAGATCGAGCAGTTCCTGAACGAGTTCGGCAACAAGGGCCCGATCCACACCAAGTACAGCGTCATACAAGGCGGCGAGCACAACGCCAAGACCTATGTGCCCGGCATGTACGACGGCGGCCTGATCCAGTGGATCAGCGAGCACATGCAGGGACCGACGCCCGCGTCCTGACGGTCCTGACGCCGTACGTCCACAGAGCCCCGGCCCGCGCAGGGTCGGGGCTCTTCTGTGTCCACGCACCGTGACACAGCGCGACAGCCGTTGCGATCCGGAACCCCCTGGCCGGTTTTGCCCATCTCCACGGGGAGAACCAGCTGTCATGTCCTTCGGGGCAGCGAGTCGTCCGGGAGCGACGTGATGACACAGACTTCCAGTGGGACGTACCGGTCCCAGGGCCACCGGCGGGCCACCCGCGCAAAACGGTGGGCCATCACCGCGGTGTGCATAGCCGTGCTCGGGGGCATCGCCTACCCGGTTCTCGACTACTTCGAGGTCTTCTCGGACAAGGGCGACCCGATCTCCTTCGGCCAGGACGACGGCAAGGGCGGGCAGAAGGCGGGCTCCAAGGCTCTGATGCCGCTCGGCCCGAAGGCCGACTTCAAGGTCTCGGGCACGGTCCCCGAGGACGGCAGCAAGATCGCCGTCACCACGTACGAGGGCAAGAAGTCCGGCTTCAAGGGCAAGGTCTGGGTCTGGGCGCCCAAGCAGTACGACGACCCGCAGTACAAGGACAAGGGCTTCCCCGTGCTGATCGCGCTGCCCGGCGGCGCGGGCTTCCCCAACAACTACTGGATGGGGACCAACCTCAAGCTGCAGTCGTCCATCCAGAAGTGGGCGGACGAGGGCAAGAGCCTGCCGTTCATCGTCGTCATGCCGGTGCTCAACCCGGAGAACCACGACACCGACAAGCACGACCCGACGCCGGGCCGCTACTGGGACGGCAGCGACATCCCGGGCCAGCCCAAGATGGGCACCTGGCTCACCGAGGACGTCCCGCAGCTGGTCAAGGAGAACTTCCGCACGGTCAAGTCGCGCGACGGCTGGGCCTTCTTCGGCTCCTCCACCGGTGCCACCGCGGGCCTGAAGTCCGTGCTGCAGAAGCCGGACCAGTTCAAGGCCGTGATCGCCTCCGGCCCGGACATCGTCCCCGACTCCCTGCTGTGGCGGGGCCATGAGAAGGAGCAGGCGGACAACAACTCCAATGTGCTCGCCCAGCGGCTGATCGCCAAGGGCGGCCCGGACGTCTTCCTGGGCCTCCAGGTCGGCTCCAGCGAGCCGGTCAAGCCGCCGATCGACAAGTTCTTCGCCAAGTACGGCAACAAGGGCCCGGTCAAGGCGAAGTACTACGTCATCCCGGGTGGCGAGCACAACGCGGCCACCTACGTGCCCGCCATGGAGACCGGCGGCCTGATCCAGTGGATCAGCAAGCACATGCAGGGTCCGGTCTCGTAACCCTCGTAACCCTCATCGCCCCGAAGCCCTGGCTCCCTCCCCGGAGGGGTCAGGGCTTCAGCAGTTCCACCCGTACGTCCGCCGGGTAGCCCGTCGTCGGGCCCGTGCGCCGCGCGAACTCCCGGACGCCCTCCAGCTGCGCGGGCCCGAAGCGGAAGTCCAGGGTCCGGAAGTAGCGCTCCAGCAGCTCCGCGTCGAAGGACTCCCAGCGAGCCGCCTGCTCGGCGACCTTGCCGACCTCCTCCAGGGACAGGTCCCGGGAGGCCAGGAACGCCTCGTGCACCTTGGCCACCGTCTCCGGCTCCCGCTCCAGGTAGTCGCGGCGCACGGCCCATACGGCGAAGACGAACGGCAGGCCCGTCCAGTCCTTCCACATCTGCCCCAGGTCGTGGACCTCCAGGCCGAGCCGGGGGGCGTCGTGCAGCGAGGCCCGCAGCGCGGCGTCGCCGATCAGCACGGCCGCGTCGGCCTCCTGCATCATCCGGCCGAGGTCGGGCGGGCAGGTGTAGTAGTCGGGCCGCACCCCGTACTGCTCGGCGAGCAGCAGCTGGGCCAGGCGCACGGAGGTGCGCGAGGTGGAACCGAGTCCGACGCGCGCCCCGTCCAGCTTGTCCAGCGGCAGCTGGGAGACGATCACGCACGACATGACCGGGCCGTCGCAGCCCACGGCGATGTCGGGCAGCGCGACGAGGTCACCGGCGTTGCGCAGGAACTCGACGAGCGTGACCGGGCCGATGTCGAGGCCGCCCTCGATCAGCGTCTCGCTGAGCTTCTCGGGGGTGTCCTTGGTCAGATCCAGATCGAGCAGCGTGCCCGTACGGGCGAGGCCCCAGTACAGGGGCAGGCAGTTGAGGAACTGGATGTGACCGACGCGGGGGCGGGTGCGGCCCGATACAGAATTGTCCACAGCGGGAGGCTAGCCCCGCGCCGGCGCGCGAACGGCCTCGGGGTGTGCGCGGGCGTCATGCCCAACGGGCCGTCTTTTCCGCCCACTGCCCCGGGAAAACCCACCTTGAGCGTGATCTTTGACTCTTCCGCCCCGAGAACCGAGCGTGCTAGGCTCGCCGCAAGTTGCAGTTTGGTTTCCCTTGCAGTACAGAGCCTGCGGAGCATGTAACCCGCAGGCTTTTGTAGTTTTCAGACTTCTCGCAGGTTCTGGAGCAGGGCAACCCTTTTGGGCCCAAGGAGGGCTTATGGCTACCGGAACCGTGAAGTGGTTCAACGCTGAAAAGGGCTTTGGCTTCATCGCCCAGGACGGCGGGGGCCCCGACGTCTTCGTCCACTACTCCGCGATCAACGCATCCGGCTTCCGCTCCCTCGAGGAGAACCAGCCGGTCACCTTCGACGTCACGCAGGGCCCGAAGGGTCCGCAGGCGGAGAACGTCACCCCGGCCTGACCCTTCGGGTCCGACTAGGGCGGCAGGCCGATCGCGGCCGACGCGCTGTACCCAAGGAGCCCCGCTCCCCGCTTCGGCGGGGAACGGGGCTCCTGTCTTTTCCGGCACCACTTTTCTGCTTTCCCGCCGGGCCCCGCCTTCCCGCCGAACCCTGCTTTCCCTGCCGCCTCAGGATTGACAGGAATTTAACGCAGTTCGTACAGAGCATCGATTTCAGCGGCATAGTGTTCGACGATCGCCGCCCGCCGCAGTTTCAGTGTGGGAGTGAGATCACCACTCTCCACCGAGAAATCCTCCGCCAGGACCGCGAACGCACGGATCCTCGCCGGTCCGGAGAACTGCTCATTCGCCGCGTCCACCGCCTCCTGGCACAGCTGTCGCACGGCAGGGTGCCGGGCCGGGCCCTCGGGGCCGAAGTCCACCCCCATCCGCGCCGCCCATGCCCCGACCTCCGCCGCGTCCAGCGTGAGCAGGGCGACCGGGTACGGACGCCGGTCGCCGACCATGACCGCGCGCGAGATCCAGCGCGACTGCTGGAGCGCGAACTCGATCAGCGACGGGGTGAGGTTCTTGCCGCTCGAGGTGATGACCAGGTCCTTCTTGCGGCCGGTGATCACCAGATAGCCGTCGGGGTCCAGGAAGCCCAGGTCGCCGGTGTGCAGCCAGCCCTCCTCGTCCAGCGCCTCGGACGTGGCGCCGGGGTTGGCGTGGTAGCCCGGGAAGATCCCCGCGCCGCGGGCCAGGATCTCGCCGTCCCTGGCGACCCGCACCTCGCAGCCCGGTATGGGCCGCCCCACCGTCCCGTGCCGGACCGCTCCCGGGTGGTTGAGGGAGATCAGCCCGGCCGTCTCGGTCATGCCGTAGCCCTCGAAGACCGGAACGCCGCACGCCCGCAGGAACTCCGCGGTCTGCGGGGCCAGCGGGGCGGCCCCGCACCCGGCCCAGGCCAGCCGCCCGCCGAAGGCGGCCCGTACGGGTGCGAACACCCGCTCCTCGGCCTCCTCCCAGGCGCCGCGCAGCTCCCCGGTGAGCTCCTCGCCCCGCTCCCGGGCGTCCGCCGCCGCGAGGCCGGTGCGTACGGCCCGGGCCAGGCGGTCCCGGCCGTCGGCGCTCCCGGCGCTCCCGGCCTCGGCGAAGGCGAGGACGCCGGCGTGGACCTTCTCGTAGAGCCGGGGCACCGACGGCAGCCGGGTCGGCCGCACCTCGGCCAGCTCGGCCACGACGTCCTCGATCCGGCCGCCGAAGAAGCACAGCGTCTCGCCATGCACCAGCGCCGAGAACTGGACCATCTGGGCCAGCAGATGGGCGAGCGGGAGGTAGAGGTAAGTGACGTCACCCGGGCCGCCCCCGTAGAAGCCGGCGGTCGCGTCGTGGTTGGCGAGGAAGTTGCCGTGGGTGAGGCGACAGCCCTTGGGCAGGCCCGTGGTGCCGGAGGTGTAGAAGATGCCGCAGAGGTCGTCCTCCGTACGGGACTCCGCCCGCGCCAGCAGCTCGGCCACCGGCACGCGGTCCGGCAGCGCGCCGAGTGCCAGTGCGCCTTCGGCGGTGCCGTCGATCACCACCACGTGCCGCAGCTCCGGCAGCTTCGCGCGCACCGAGGCGACCCGTGCCGCCTGCGCCGCGTCCTCCGCCACCACGACGACGGCGCCCGAGTCGCCGAGCGCCCAGGCGAGTTCCTCCTCGCCCGCCGAGGGGTAGACCGGCACCACGACGGCCCCGGCGGCGAGGGCCGCGAAGTGGGCGTACGTCCACTCCGGGCGGGTCTCGCAGAGGACGGCGACCCGGTCCCCCGGGCGTACGCCCAGGCCCATCAGGCCGCGGGCCACGGTGCGGACGGTCTCCCGCAGGCGGTCGTAGCCCACGTCCTCCCAGCCGCCGCCGTCCCGGGCCCTGAACCGCAGGGCCGGCAGACCGCCGTACCGGCCGGCCGTCCATTCCGTGAACACCGCGAGCGTGCCGGGTCGTTCGGGCATTGGCACCTCCGTCTGGGAGCCCTGACGTATTCGTACAGATGACGCTAGAGAGCCTTTACGGGCCCGGGGGATGACCGGAACAGTCAGTACCACTGACCTCGACGCTCACGGGGTGCCCACGATGCTGTGTTTTTCAAAGAACAGCCGGACGATCAGCGTGCACTGCGTACGGGCGGCGCTCGGCGGCGCTCGGCGCCTCGGCATCGACACCGTGCCGCTGCTGCAGGGCGCCCGGATCCCGCCGCTGCTGCTCGGGGACGACCGGGCGCGGGTGAGCCCCGAGCAGTTCACCCGCCTCATGCGCGAGCTGCGCCGGGCCACCGGCGACGAGTTCATGGGCCTCGCGGCGGTGCCCAGCAGACCCGGCACATTCGCGATGATGTGCCACGCCTGCCTCGGCTGCCGCGACCTCGGCGCGGCGCTGGAGCGGGCGGCGCGGTTCTACGGGCTGTTCCCCGGCGGCCCCGACCTCGCGCTCGAACGGCACGGCGGCGAGGCCGTGTTCACCTTCCGCAACGACCTGCGCGGCGCGCCCGAGGGCCGGTTCCTGGCCGAGTGCGTCCTCATCCTCTGGCACCGGCTGGCCAGTTGGCTGACCGGGCGCCGGATCCCCCTGCTCTGGGCCGACTTCGCCCACGCGGCACCGCCGTACGCGCGCGAGTACGGGGCCGTGTTCGGCTGCCCCGTGCGCTTCGGCGCGGGGCGCACGGGCGCGGGGTTCGGCGCGCACTGGCTGGCCGCGCCGGTCCTGCGGGACGAGACGGGCCTGGACGAGCTGCTGCGGCGCGCCCCCGCGGAGCTGATCACCCCCCGCGTGTACGGCATGACGGTCACCGAGCAGGTGCGCCGCGCGTTCGCGGCGGCGCTGCGCGAGGGGCGGCCGGTGCGGCTGCCGGAGGCCGGGCAGCTCGCGGCGCGGCTCGCGGTGAGCCCGGCGACGCTGCGGCGGCGGCTGACCGCGGAGGGCACCTCGTACCGGCGGCTCAGGGACCAGGTGCTGCGGGACGCGGCGCTCGCCGGGCTGGCCGGCGGGCCGGAACCGATCGCGGAGCTCGCGGCGCGGCTGGGGTTCTCCGAGGACACCGCCTTCCACCGCGCGTTCCGCCGCTGGACGGGGAGCACGCCGGGCGCGTACCGCCTGGGGCAGCACGGCCAACACGGCCAACACGGCCAACACGGCCAGCACGGCCAGCGCGGTCAGCAAAGCTGAGCGTTCCGGTCAGCTCGTTCCTTACCGGCCGGTCACTACGGTTCGCATCAACTGGCTGCGTACCACCGGACAGTTGGGAGAGCCGCATGCACCTGCGCACCATCGCCCTCGCCGCGGTCACCGCGCTCGCCGTGTCGCTGGGCATATCGGGCGGCCCCGCCGCCGCGCGGACCGCGGGGGAACCGGGCGACATCGTCAGCGCCGCCCCCACCGAGTTCCACCCGCTCCCCGGCCAGCCCACCCACACCAGGGCCTGGCACATCACCTACCGCTCCACCACCGCCAAGGGCACGCCGAACGTCGTGTCCGGCACGGTGATCGTCCCGCAGGACGGTCGCGAGGGCCCGCGCCCGCTGGTCACCTACGCGGTCGGAACGGTCGGCCTGGGCGATCAGTGCGCCCCGTCGGCCGGGTTCCCGTACGGCACGGCTGTCGAGGCCAACCTCATCCAGCTGCTGACGCTGCGCGGCTGGGCCGTGGCCGTCACCGACTACGAGGGCCTCGGCACGGGCGGCGACCACACGTACACGGTGGGCCGCTCCGAGGGGCACGCCGTGCTGGACGCGGCCCGTGCCGCGCTGCGCCTGCCGCAGGCGGGGCTCGGCGCACACACGCCCGTCGGCATCATGGGCTACTCGCAGGGCGGCCAGGCGAGCAGCTGGGCGGCCGAACTGCACGACTCCTACGCCCCCGAGCTGAACGTGAAGGGCACGGCGACCGGCGGCGTCCCGGCGGACCTGCTCAAGGTCGCGGACTTCAACAACGGCGGCATCGGCGCGGGTCTGGTCCTGATGTCGGCCTTCGGGCAGAACGCGGCTTATCCGGAGCTGCACTTGGAGAAGTACCTCAACGACAAGGGCCGCTCCACCATCGACTACCTCAAGCGGCACTGTGTGGCCGTCGAGGCGATCGCGGGGCTGTTCAAGAAGATCTCGGACGTGACGGTCAGCAACCCGCTGTACGAGCCGGACTGGCAGCGGGTCCTGCGCTCCTCGACGCTCGGCACCCACGCCCCGGCCCGGCCCGTGTACCTCTACCACGGGGTGATCGACGAGCTGATCCCCTACGCGGTGGGCCAGAGGCTGCGGGCCGACTGGTGCGCGAAGGGCGCGACGGTGCGGTGGACCTCGCTGCCGCTCGCCGGGCACGTCACCGGGGTGATCGTCCAGTCGGTCCCGGCCGCCGACTGGCTGGCGGACCGCTTCGCGGACCGGCCGGCGCGGGGCGACTGCGGCTGATCCGGCCTCACTGGGCGGGCGGCCAGCGCCGCCCGCCCATGAGGTTCTCCAGCCCCACCCATGCGACGTTCATCAGCGTCGCCGCCGTCTCGCGCGCCGAAGGGACGGCTCCCGTACGGTCGTTGGCCCACCCGGCGAGCGACTCGGCGGCCCCCACGAGGGCGTGCGCCAGCCCGGAGATCTCCCGCTCGGCCAGCGGCCCCTGGCGGCAGGCCGCCCGCGCCGTCTCCGCGATCAGCTGGGTGACGACATCGAGGATCTCCTGCCGTAACCCGGCCACCACGAGCGCGAACGGCTCGCCGTGCGTACGGGCCTGGCAGCTCAGCACCGCCCACCCGGCGGGATGTTCGGCGGTGTGCGCGAAGAAGGCCCGCAGCCCGCACCACAGCCGCCGCTCGGCGGGGTCGCCCGGGTCCACCGCGGCCCGTATCTCCGCGAGCAGCGACTCGGCCTCACGCCGGATGCAGGCGCTGAAGAGGTCTTCCTTCGAGTTCAGATAGAGGTAGACCAACGGCTTGGACGCCCCGGCCAGTTCGGCTATCTCGTCCATCGAGGCAGCGCTGTACCCGCGCCGCGCGAAGACCTCCACCGCGGCATCGAGCATCTGCCGCTCGCGCACCGCGCGCGGCATGCGCTTGACCTTGGGTTTGCGTTGTGCAGTTGCAGCAGACACGACAACGTCCCTCCGCCACTCGTTACTTTACCGGCAGGTAATATCACGGTGGGGAGGGACGTCAAGAGAGCCGGTCGGGCCTTGACGATCAGGCTACGGCCGCCGCGGGCCGGTCTCCGGGGTGAGCGCGCCCGGACGGCGCGCGTACGGTGACGCGAATCCACGCAGTGCGCGCAGGACCCGCTGGTTCTTCCCCGCGCTGATCCGGGCCGCGACGATGCCCGGCCCCAGGCTTCCCAGAAGCTGGGTGTACCACTGCGCCCGCTTCACGGCATTCAGGCCGCAGCCGCGGCACAGGATCCTGGTCTCGCTGTGCACCTTCGCCACCACCAGCAGGCTCAGCACCCGGGCGGCGGTGACGGGCACGGCCGGGAACCACCCGCAGATCTCGCACTCGCAGGGCAGCAACGGGCTCCCGGCTCGGAGAGCGCCTGTCGGGGCGGATGTCGTCGAGTGACCGTACGCCCAGCTGGAATAGGGCCCCATACCGGCCGCCCCCTGGTGCGTACCCCGTTCGTCGAGGCGCCGGGCGAACCCCATCCGCAGTCCGAGCGCGCCGACCACCGCCCTGTACACCTCCACATATTCCTGGTCGACCGCGACGGAATCCATGGACCCGGACGCCGACTTCCGGCCGATCGCCTCGATCCTCGCCGCCGCCGCGCGATGCACCTCAGCGGCTCCCGCCCCGTCGGCCACACCCAGCCACGCGTATGAGCTGGTGTCCCCCATGCCCCTCTCCCCCCATGACTGGAGACGACGATGTCCCGGCAAACGAAGCACCGTCGCCCGGGCCGGCGCCAGGCCCGGTCGCGGGAGGGTTGTTCGCCATTGGTGTTCGGCGCCGTGAGCAGCCCGGACATCAATCACGTCATGACTTATGGGGCTCGGTCCACACGGTGGCGTCGAAAGTGATCTGGTCCGGCAGCCCATCGGCGTCGAAGCGGACTCGGGTGATGCGCAGCAGGGCGATGTGCCGGCGGTCGGTGATGACGCACAGCCGCCGGCCGGTGCGCAGACCGGTGGCCGCGACGCTGATGCCGTAGTCCTGCTGGACCGCGCAGCCGTGCCGGCCGGCCATGGTCCGCTCGGGGAGCCGCGCCAGCGTGGCGTCATGGCTGCCCGTCAACTGCCGGTCGGCGAGCGTGAACTCGATGTCGTCCGCGTCGGTGCCCGGGGCACGGTGAACGGGCCAGGCTGCCGCCGTGGAGTCGAGGTCCACGCTCTGGCCCGGGCTCAGTACGAGCGGACCGTGCCGGGCGATCGCGTCGGTCGGGGTGCTCGTCGCGGTTTCCGCCGCCGGGGAGCGGGCGGCGGGACCGATGCCGGTGTACACGGCAAGGCCGAGCGCCGCCATGGCCGCCGCCGCGATCGGAGCGACGACCAGGACGAGGCGTCCGCTCCGAAGCCGGGCCGGCGGAGGCGGGGGCTGCGGGGCGGGGGCAGTCTCGGTGCGGACAGCGCGGGAAACGGCGCGCCAGCGGCGTGCCCACACGACCTGTTCCGCTTCGTCCGCCCCGCAGGCCCTGACATAGGCCAGGGCGGTTTCCAGGGTCGGCAGCCGTTTACCGGAGGCAGCCGTGGACAAGGTGCTCGGCGCGCAGGCCGCTCGCCGGGCCAGGGAGCGGTAGTCCGGATTGCCCGCCTGCTCCCGCCGCCGTTGCAGGTCGTACGCGAACCGCTCGACAGGCCCCGCATCAGGATCCGGTAGACGCTGGACACGCCCCATCCGCCTCTCCCCCCACGGCCCGCCGGTGCGCCCGGCACGGCGCGGACATCATGGGTGAACACTCCGCAGGCGGCAAGAGGCCGACGCCCCCGGCCCTCGAGGAAGACCGGGGGCGCCGCAACGCTTCAGGTGCTACGCGGCAGCCACGACCGCCTTCGGCTCGGCGGCGGGCTCGTCGAGTTCCGAGGCCTTGACGGAGTTGTAGGCCTCGCGGTCGAGGATCCCCTCGCGGGACGCGACGATGATCGGGACCACGGACTGACCGGCGACGTTCGTCGCGGTGCGGATCATGTCCACGACCGGGTCGATGGCCAGCAGCAGACCCACACCCGCCATCGGCAGGCCCAGCGTCGAGAGCGTCAGGGTCAGCATCACGGTCGCACCGGTCAGGCCGGCGGTGGCCGCCGAGCCGATGACCGAGACGAAGGCGATCAGCAGGTAGTCGCGGATCTCGAGGTGGACGCCGAAGACCTGGGCCACGAAGATCGCGGCGATCGCCGGGTAGATCGAGGCGCAGCCGTCCATCTTGGTCGTCGAGCCGAAGGGCACGGCGAAGGAGGTGTACTCCTTCGGCACGCCGAGGCGCTCGGTGACCTTCTGCGTCAGCGGCATCGTGCCCACGGAGGAGCGGGAGACGAAGGCGAGCTGGATCGCCGGCCAGGCGCCCTTGTAGAACTGCAGCGGGTTGACCTTGGCGACCGTCGAGAGCAGCAGCGGGTAGACGCCGAAGAGGACGATCGCGCAGCCGACGTAGATGTCGGCGGTGAAGGTCGCGTACTTGCCGATCAGGTTCCAGCCGTACTTGTGGACGGCGTGGCCGACCAGGCCCAGGCTGCCGAGCGGGGCGAGCCGGATGACCCACCACAGGACCTTCTGCGCCAGCTCGAGCACGGACTCGCTGAAGGCGAGCACGGGCCGGGCCTTCTCGCCGACCTGGAGGACGGCGACGCCGAGGACGGCGGCCATGAAGACGATCTGCATCACGTTCAGCTGGGTGAACGGCGTGATGACGTCGGTGGGGACGATCCCGGTGATGAAGTCGAGCCAGGAGCCCTTCTTCTTGGGGTCGCCGCCGTCGGCCGCGGTGAGGCCGGTGCCGGAGCCCGGGTCGGTGAGCAGGCCGATCGCCAGGCCGATGGAGACCGCGATCAGCGACGTGATCATGAACCAGAGCAGGGTGCGGGTGGCCAGCCGGGCGGCGTTGGACACGTTCCGCAGGTTGGTGATCGACACCAGGATGGCGAAGAAGACCAGCGGGGCGATGACGACCATCAGCAGCTGGACGAAGAGGTCGCCGATCTTGTCGAGCGTGGTCTGCAGCCAGGTGACGTCACCGCTGCGGGCGATCCAGCCGAGCAGGGCACCGAGGACGAGGCCGAGCAGGATCTGGGCCCAGAAGGGGACCTTCGGTATGCGCAGGCGCGCGGGGGACGGGGATGTCGTTGACAACGGAGTCTCCGGGGACGGACGTGAAAGCGGGCGTTGGGGCGCCGAGGAGGTCCGTACGTGCAGGATCTCCGGCCGCGGGAAGGGTCAGCTGCGGCAACAGGCCGCGGACGCGCAGCGGCAAAGATCGACGTGCAGGCGCACCACGAGCGGGTGGCTCATGGTGTGGGAGTGCGCTGCTGCTGTCATCATGTCGACACGTTAACACTTATACTTTGAGTCCCCCAAAGGGTCGCTTTGGGATCACGCCATGAAAAAGCGCCGAAGCCCTGCGGTGGAGCCGCAGGGCTTCGGCGCTGTGTGACGAGAGTTACGCGACCGTGTCTTCCTGGCCCGCGTTGGCGGCGATGCGCGCCTTCGTACGGTCCACGCGCTCCGAGACCTGGATCGCCATGGCCTCGCGCTGCCTGCGCAGCAGCACCCAGCTGAGCGGCGCGGAGAGGACGAGCGCGAGCAGCACCATCCAGAAGAGGTTCGAGCTGCCGACGCCGAGCGGCACGATGTGCAGGTAGCACAGCCCCCAGACCACGGCGAAGCACACGATGAGCAGGCCGAATCGCAGAGCGGTGTAGCGGAGCGAGGCGTACTTCTGGCTACTCACGGACGGGACCTTCTTCTCAACGGCAACCGAAAGGGTCTCTCCCAGTCAAGCACGACCGGAAGTGGATCAGTTCGGAGGGCACTCAGACACGCATCGGCTGCGGCGACTCCCGCAGCGAGGCGTCCGGGCCCGGGTACTCGCGGATGACCTCGTAGCGCGTGTTGCGCTCCACGGGGCGGAAGCCCGCCTCGCGGATGAGGTCCAGCAGGTCGTCGCGGGTCAGCTTGTTCGGCGTCCCGTAGTTGTCCGCGTCGTGGGTGATCTTGTACTCGACGACCGAGCCGTCCATGTCGTCCGCGCCGTGCTGCAGGGCCAGCTGGGCGGTCTGGACGCCGTGCATCACCCAGAACACCTTGACGTGCGGGACGTTGTCGAAGAGCAGCCGCGAGACCGCGAAGGTCTTGAGCGCCTCGGCGCCGGTCGCCATGGTCGTCCGCGCCTGGAGGCGGTTGCGGACCTTGCCGTCCTTCATGTCCACGAAGTCGTGCTGGTAGCGCAGCGGGATGAAGACCTGGAAGCCGCCCGTCTCGTCCTGCAGCTCACGCAGCCGCAGCACGTGGTCGACCCGGTGACGGGGCTCCTCGACGTGCCCGTAGAGCATCGTGCACGGGGTCTTCAGACCCTTCTCGTGCGCGAGCCGGTGGATGCGCGACCAGTCCTCCCAGTGGGTGTCGTGGTCGACGATGTGCTGCCGGACCTCCCAGTCGAAGATCTCGGCGCCGCCGCCGGTCAGCGACTCCAGACCGGCGTCGATCAGCTCGTCGAGGATCTCCGACGCGGGCAGGCCGGAGATCTTCTCGAAGTGGTGGATCTCGGTCGCCGTGAACGCCTTCAGCGAGACGTCCGGCAGCGCCTCCTTGAGCGCCTTGAGCGAGCGCGGGTAGTACCGCCACGGCAGCGTCGGGTGCAGGCCGTTGACGATGTGCAGCTCGGTGAGGTGCTCGTTCTCCATCGCCTTGGCGAGGCGGACGGCCTCCTCGATGCGCATCGTGTATGCGTCCTTCTCGCCCGGCTTGCGCTGGAACGAGCAGTACGCACAGGAGGCCGTGCACACATTGGTCATGTTCAGGTGCCGGTTGACGTTGAAGTGCACGACGTCGCCGTTCTTGCGCGTCCGCACCTCGTGCGCGAGCCCGCCCAGCCAGGCGAGGTCGTCGGACTCGTAGAGGGCGATGCCGTCCTCGCGGGTCAGCCGCTCCCCGGCACGGACCTTCTCCTCCAGCTCGCGCTTGAGCCCCACATCATTGGCAGATGCAGCCATGAAGGACCGCCTCTCCTGTACTCCGGCACTGCGACCCGACCGAGACTACTCCCCCGGTCTCACGCGCCTTCCGGCAGCTCACCCACCCTGTTCTCCCACTTGGTGGAGAGCACGATCGTCGTACGCGTACGGCTCACGCCCTTGGTGCCCGACAGGCGCCGGATCGTGCGCTCGAGGCCGTCCACGTCGCCGACCCGGACCTTGAGCATGTACGAGTCGTCGCCCGCGATGAACCAGCAGTCCTCGATCTCCTCCAGGTCG
The DNA here is from genome assembly GCF_059089585.1 of Streptomyces sp. SX-6. Classification (NCBI taxonomy): domain Bacteria; kingdom Bacillati; phylum Actinomycetota; class Actinomycetes; order Kitasatosporales; family Streptomycetaceae; genus Streptomyces; species Streptomyces sp. SX-6. The sequence goes on from NZ_JBTHHU010000032.1 coordinate 49,894, forward strand.
CGCAGCCGGCGCGCCACGTCCTCGTGGTCCGCGGCGTCCGAGAGCTGGATGCCGATCAGGGCCGTGACCCCGAGGCCGAGCGAGGCGGAGTTGACGGTCGCGCGGTAGCCCGTGATGACGCCCGCCGCCTCCAGGCGGTTGATCCGGTCCGTGACGCTCGGCCCGGAGAGGCCGACCAGCCGTCCCAGTTCCGCGTACGAGGCCCGGCCGTTCTCCCGGAGGGCCTGGATGAGCTGCCTGTCCACCGCGTCCATGCCTGGAACCTTTCAATAATCAGCGAACTTGCCGTCTTACGTGTAGAATCTAAGGCATGCAGGGGTCGATTCCCTGCAAATCTTCAACCACTTCTTTGCGACACCGACGATCCTTCAGGAGTGAAGCCTCGTGTACACGATCGAGATGGCCTACGCCCGCATGCGTGAGCTGCAGGATCTGGCCAACCGCTCGCGTGCCCACCTGTCCGCCGACCAGCGCCGCGACCAGGCCAAGGGCCGCATCTCGCGCATCAAGAAGCGCTAACGCGCACCTGGGGAGCGCGCGCCGCCGAGCTCTCCCTTCCACCGGCGGTAGAGCTGGTGCGGCACACCCGCCGCATCCAGTACCCGCCCGGCGACGAAGTCCACCAGATCCTGGATGTGCGTCGCCCCCGCGTAGAACGCCGGAGAGGCGGGCAGCACAACAGCGCCCGCCTCATCGAGCGCCACCAACTGCTTGAGCGTCTGACCGCTCAGCGGCGTCTCGCGCACCGCGACGACCAGCGGCCGCCGCTCCTTGAGCGTCACGCTCGCCACCCGCTGCAGCAGATCCTTCGACAGCCCCATCGCCACGCCCGCCACGCATGCCGTGCTCGCGGGCACGATCAGCATCCCCTTCACGGGGTACGAGCCGGACGACGGGCCGGCGGCGAGGTCCCCGGCCGGCCAGTGCCGTACGTCCGACACGTCGACGTCGAAGGTGTGCGGCTTGCCGTCCGCACCCAGTTCCAGCCAGGAGCGCAGGTCGTCGCGCCAGTGCGCGTCCCGGAACGGCAGTCCCGTCTCGTCCAGCAGCGTCAGCCGCGACGCGCGGCTGACCACCAGGTCCACGGCTTCCCCCGCGTCCAGCAGTCCGCGCAGCACGGCCGCGGCATACGGTGTCCCGGACGCCCCGGACACCCCGACCACCCAGGGCCGGCGCTCCCGGCGTTGCGTTGCGTGTTCGTACGGCTCCACGGGCTCGAGCCTAGCCGCCTGGCAGCGGGGCCCGACTACCAGGCGAGGCCTCGGTTGACGAGGTCGAGCAGGGCGAAGAAGAAGAGCGAGATGCCGACGAAACCGTTCACCGTGAAGAACGCCCGGTTCAACCGGGACAGGTCGTGCGGGCGCACGATCGTGTGCTCGTAGACGAACGCCACCGCGACCACCACCAGGCCGGTCCAGAAGAACGCGCCCGCGTGCGAGGCCAGCGCGTACCAGACCAGCAGGCCGGTCGTGATCACGTGGCACACGCGCGCCCCGTGCAGCGCGGCCGGGATGCCGAAGCGGGCGGGGGTGGACAGTACGCCGTGCGCGCGGTCCGCGGCGACGTCCTGGCAGGCGAAGATCAGGTCGAAGCCGCCGATCCATATGCCGACCGCGAGGCCGAGGATCACCGCGTCCCAGGACCACGTCCCGGTGACGGCGAGCCAGGCGCCCACCGGGCCCATCGCCTGGGCGAGGCCCAGGATCGCGTGCGGGAAGTTCGTGAAGCGCTTCCCGTACGGATAGACCACCATCGGGATCACCGCGATGGGGGCCAGCGCCAGGCACAAAGGATTCAGCAGCCCGGCCGCGCCCAGGAAGAACACGACGGCGATCAGCGCGCCCGTCCACGCGGAGCGCACCGACACGGCGCCGGTGACCAGTTCACGGGTGGCCGTGCGCGGGTTACGGGCGTCGATCTCGCGGTCGATGATGCGGTTGCAGGCCATGGCGAAGGTGCGCAGGCCCACCATGGCGACGGTGACGAGGAAGAGCTTCCACCAGTCGATCCGCCCGCCCTGCTGGAACATCGCCGTCAGCGAGGCGATGTACGCGAAGGGCAGCGCGAAGACGGAGTGCTCGATCATCACGAGGCGGAGGAACGCCCGGGTGCGGCCCGGCTGCGATACGGCGGCGGTCGTCACAGCCCGTACTCCGTCCAGCGCTTGGTCACCCGGTCGGCGACTTCCGGGTCCGACTCGACCATGTGCGGCCAGCCCCCGTCCCGCGTGTAGCCCTCCTCGGGCCACTTCGCCGTTGCGTCGATGCCCGCCTTGCCGCCCCAGAACTGCTGGTACGACGCGTGGTCGAGGTGGTCGACCGGGCCCTCGACGACGGACAGGTCGCGTGCGTAGTCGACGTTGCCGAGGGCGCGCCAGGAGACATCGTGCAGGTTACGGACGTCGCAGTCCGCGTCCACGATCACGATCAGCTTGGTCAGCGACATCATGTGCGCGCCCCAGATGGCGTGCATGACCTTCTGGGCGTGCTTCGGGTACTTCTTGTCGATCGAGACGATCGCGCAGTTGTGGAACCCGCCGGACTCCGGCAGGTGGTAGTCGACGATGTCCGGCACGACGACCTTGAGCAGGGGCAGGAAGAAGTGCTCCGTGGCCCGGCCCAGCGGGCCGTCCTCCGTGGGCGGGCGGCCGACCACGATGGACTGGAGCAGCGGGCGCCGCCGCATCGTGACGCAGTCGATGGTGAGCGCCGGGAAGTCCTCCTGCGGCGTGTAGAAGCCGGTGTGGTCGCCGAACGGACCCTCCGGCAGCATCCGTCCGGGCTCCAGCCAGCCCTCCAGGACGACCTCGGCCTGGGCCGGGACCTGGAGCGGAACGGTCTTGCAGTCCACCATGTCGACGCGCTTGCCCTGGATGAACCCGGCGAGGAGGTACTCGTCGATGTCGCCGGGCAGCGGCGCGGTGGAGGCGTACGTCACCGCGGGCGGGGCACCGAAGGCGATCGCGACCGGCAGCCGCTCGCCGCGCTTCGCGGCGACCTGGTAGTGGTTGCGGCTGTCCTTGTGGATCTGCCAGTGCATCCCGATGGTGCGCTTGTCGTGGCGCTGGAGCCGGTAGAGGCCGAGGTTGCGGACGCCCGTCTCGGGGTGCTTGGTGTGGGTGAGGCCCAGGTTGAAGAAGGAGCCGCCGTCCTCGGGCCAGGTGAAGAGCGCCGGGAGCCGGTCCAGGTCCACGTCGTCGCCGGTGAGGACGACTTCCTGGACGGGAGCGTCCTTGATCTTGCGCGGCGGTACGTGCGCCATCGCGCCCAGCTTGCCGAAGGCCTCGCGGAACCCGGTGAAGCCGTGCGGCAGCTCGGGCTTGAGCAGGCCGCCGATCTTCTCGGCGATCTCCTGGTAGGACTTCAGCCCGAGGGCCTTGAGCAGCCGGCGGTCGGTGCCGAAGACGTTCATGGCCAGGGGCATCGAGGAGCCCTTGACGTTCTCGAAGAGAAGCGCCGGGCCGCCCGCCTTGTTCACCCGGTCGACGATCTCCCCGACTTCCAGGTGGGGGTCCACCTCAGCCTTGATGCGCTTGAGGTCGCCGTCGCGCTCGAGCGCCCGGAGGAACGAGCGAAGATCGTCGTAAGCCATGCGTTCCAGTATCGAGCACGGACTACGCTGGGCGTGTCACGGGGCCGTGCACGGCCCGCACCACGTCGCCGATGGGGGCCTGTCGCCATGCTCCGGTATCTGCCGTTCCTGCTGATCCTGGCGCTGTGGATCTTCGCCTTCATCGACTGCCTGAACACTCCGGAGCACGAGGTCCGGGGACTGCCGAAGGTGGCGTGGGTGTTCGTCATCCTGCTCTTCGGCGAGGTGCTGCTCGGTCCCGTCGCCTGGCTGATCGCGGGCCGGCCGCGCGCCGCGGCGGCCCCGCGCCCGGCCACCGGGGGTGCCTGGGTGGCGCCGGACGACAACCCGGAGTTCCTCCGCTCGCTGCGGAAGGACAAGCGCGAGGACGACGGGCCCGCGGCCTGACGCCTCCGTCACCGCGTACGGCACCGCATCCGTCCACCGGCCCAACCATGCATCCCTCAATCGGGTAATCCTATTTTGTCGGCAAGTTGACATTCCGCGTCAACTCCGGCCACTTCACAGCCTTTTGACGCTGCGTTCACGCACATCGTCCTGCCCCTGACATCCCCGCGCCTCGAGAGTCGAGGTGGTCACACTGTGGCCTGACGCGACTTCAGGGAGGGACGACCATGCACGGGATGAGTAGACGCAGACTCCTCGGCTCGGCGGTGGGCGCGGCCGTCGGCAGCGCGGCGTTCGCGCTGCTGCCGCCGAGTGTGCAGCAGGCGGCCGCGGCCGGCCCGGCCAGGCGCGGCTCGTTGCGCGACATCAAGCACGTCGTCCTGCTGATGCAGGAGAACCGCTCGTTCGACCACTACTTCGGCACCCTCAAGGGCGTACGCGGCTTCGGCGACCCGCACGCACTGCGACTCCCGGACGGCCGGAGCGTCTTCCACCAGCCCGACAGCGAGAACCCCAAGGGCTATCTGCTGCCCTTCCGCCTCGACACCCGCAGGACCAGCGCCCAGGCCATCCCCTCCACCAGCCACGCCTGGGAAGTGCAGCACGAGGCGTGGAACGGCGGGCGGATGGACCGCTGGCTGCCCGCGCACCGCAAGGCGGACGGCAGGAACGGCCCGTACGTGATGGGCTACCACACCCGCGACGACATCCCGTTCCAGTTCGCCCTCGCCGAGACGTTCACCGTCTGCGACAACTACTTCTGTTCGGTCTTCGGCCCCACGTGGCCCAACCGGCTGTACTGGATGACGGGCACCATCGACCCCGGCGGCCGCCGGGGCGGTCCGGTCATCGAGAACACCATGCCCTCCCCGTACCGCTGGACCACCTATGCCGAGCGCCTGCAGGCAGCCGGCATCAGCTGGCGCGTGTACCAGGAGGAGGACAACTACGGCTGCAACATGCTGGAGTGGTTCAGGCAGTTCCGGGAGGCAAGGCCCGGCAGCCCGCTGTACGAGCGCGGGATGCGGCGGCAGCCCGAGGGCACGTTCGAGGAGGACGCCCGCAACGACCGGCTGCCGGCCGTCTCCTGGATCATCCCCACCGGCCCGCAGTCCGAGCATCCGGACTTCCTGCCGGCCGCGGGGGCGGACTTCGTCGCCAAGAAGATCGAGGCGATCGCCGACAACCCCAAGGTGTGGGCCAAGACGGTCTTCATCCTCAACTACGACGAGAACGACGGCCTCTTCGACCACGTGCCCCCGCCTGTGCCGCCCAAGGGCACGAAGGACGAGTTCGTCCACGGGCTGCCGATCGGCGGCGGCTTCCGCGTGCCCTGTGTGATCGTCTCGCCCTGGACGGTGGGCGGCTGGGCCGCGGGCGAGGCCTTCGACCACACCTCCGCGCTGCAGTTCCTGGAGCACTGGACGGGGGTCCGCGAGCCCAACATCAGCTCCTGGCGGCGCCGTACGTTCGGCGACTTCACCTCGGCGCTCGGCTTCGACGACCCGGCGCCGCACGCGCCGCGGATGCCCCGCAACACGGAGAAGGAGCTGGAGGAGGCCAAGTGGGAGGTCGCCCACCTGCCCAAGCCGAAGCTCCCGGGCGCCACGCAGCATCTCCCGTGGCAGGAGCCCGGCACCCGGCCCCGTAGGTGAGACAGACGTGCCCGGCACCCCTCGACAGGGGTGCCGGGCACGGGCGTCGTCAGGCTCCGGAGGTCGTCAGACGCCGGAGTAGGAGTGCTTGCCGCCGAAGAGGAAGTTCACGCCGTAGTAGTTGAAGATGTAGCAGGCGAAGGCGAACAGCCCCAGGTAGGCGGCCTTGCGGCCCTTCCAGCCGGCGGTGGCGCGGGCGTGCAGGTAGCACGCGTAGGCGGTCCAGGTGATGAAGGACCAGACCTCCTTGGGGTCCCAGCCCCAGTAGCGGCCCCAGGCAGCCTCGGCCCAGATCGCGCCCGCGATGATGGTGAACGTCCACAGCGGGAAGACGGTCGCGTTGATGCGGTAGCCGAACTTGTCGAGCGTCGCCGCGGAGGGCAGGCGCGAGAGCGCGTTGTCCCAGGCGCGGGCCAGTCCGGGGGCGCGGCGCAGGAAGCGGGGCGCGGCGTTGGGGTCGGCCTGGAGCCGGAGCTCGTACTCGTCGCGGAAGAGGTAGAAGAGCGTGGAGACCGCGCCCACGTACAGCGAGGCGCCGGAGATGATCGCGCACGAGACGTGGATCCACAGCCAGGGCGACTTGAGCGCGGGCACCAGCTGGTCGCTGTCGGTGTACAGGACGGTCAGGGCCAGGCCGAGGTCGAGCAGGATCGTGGTGACGAGCGGCAGGCCCAGCCAGCGGATGTTCTTCTTCGCGGCGAGCAGGCCGAGGTAGACGCCGACGGCGACCATGCCGAAGGTCGTCGAGAACTCGTACATGTTGCCCCACGGCGCCCGCTGCACGGACAGCGCCCGGGTGAGCACACCGCCCACGTGCAGGGCGAAGGCGAGCACCGTCAGCGAGATCGCGATGCGGCCGTAGAGGTCGCCCTTCTCGCTGCTGCCCGCGGCGCCCGGGCCGTCGGGCACGTCGGCCCGGCCGCCGGGGGCCTGGCGGGTGACGACCTTCGGCCGTTCCAGCACCGCCGTGCCGCCGCCCGCCTGGGCGCTCTTGACGGTGACCGCCACCGCCGGGCGCGCCTCCGCGGTGATCGCGGCGGCGGTGCGGCCGACCGCGCTGCGGCTGCCGAACACCCACTCCGTGATGTGCGCGAGGAAGGCGAGGGTGTAGACGGCCATGGCCGAATAGATCAGCACATTGCTGATGTGGGCCAGGTTCTCGTTGGCTGCGGCCGCGAGATTCACGCGCGCGCTCCTTCGGAGAGTTCGGACGATTCGTTGGGGTCCGCGGGGTCCTCCGCGGCGGGCGGGGCGTCTGGCTGCAGGGCGAGTGCGATGTCCGCGAGTTCCTCGGGCACCTTCGCGGACTCGCTGCGGCCGAGACCGGCGAGCTCCACGACCGTACGCCCGTCCTCGCCCCGGACGGCCCGTACCCATACGCGGCGGCGCTGTATGAACAGCGAGCCGGCGACGCCGACGATGGCGGCCACCGCGCCGGCGAGCGCGGGCTCGTCACCCGGCTTCTGGGAGATCTGGAAGGTGGCCCAGTTCTTGATGCCGTCGAAGTGAAGGGTGCCCGCTCCGTTGGGGAGCGTCATGGTGTCGCCGACCCTGAGCAGCTGCGCGAAGTTCTTCTTGCCGTCGTCGACCTTGAACTGCTTCATCTTCGACGTGTCGAGCTTGTAGACGCTCTGCGGCATGCCGGAGTCGATACCGAGGCTGCCGTGGAAGGCGGTCAGCACCAGCGCGGGGTTGTCCAGCGCGGGGAACTGGGACGCCATCCTGCCGGTGCGCAGGTCGAGCGTCGGCACGAAGTTGCCGGTGAAGCCGATCTGGCTGTTCTTGCCGTCCTTGTCCAGGTAGTCGGGGACCTTGAGGACGACGTTCTCGGTGATGTTGCTGTCCAGCGGCAGCGAGGCCACCGCGCCCTGGTAGGCGATGTTGCCCTTGCCGTCCTTGACGGTGACGACCGGGGCGTAGCCGTGGCCCTGGAGGTAGACCTTGGAACCGTCGATCTCCAGCGGCTCGTTGACCTTGATGGTGGTCTTGCGCGGCGCGCCGTCGGAGCCGTTCCAGTACGTGATGTGCGCGGCGTAGTCGCGCGGCGTGCCCTTCTGGGGGCCGGTGCGTTCGTACGTGCCGGTGAAGCCGTCCAGGGTGAAGCCGAAGGGCGGCAGGTCGGAGGGGCCGAAGAGGGCGCCGGACTTGAAGTCGTCGTACTGCGTGAGGGTGTTGGAGAAGCCGTCGCCCTCGACGACGAGCTTGCCGCCCTCGGACTTCCACAGCTGACCGGAGGCGAAGGCCACCAGCATGACGATCAGGGCGGTGTGGAAGAGGAGGTTTCCGACCTCGCGCAGGTAGCCCTTCTCGGAGGCGACCGAGTCGTCGCCCGCCTCGGTGCGGAAGCGCTTGCCCTTGAGGACCTTCCGCGCCGCGGCCAGCACCTGCTCGGGGTCCGCCTCGGTGCGCCAGGTGGCGTAGGCGGGCATCTTGGCGAGGTGGCGCGGGGCGCGCGGCGGGCGGCTGCGCAGCTGGCCGACGAACTGCCAGGTGCGCGGGACGATACAGCCGATCAGCGAGATGAACAGCAGCATGTAGATCGCGGAGAACCACACGGAGCTGTAGACGTGGAAGAGCTGGAGCTTCTCGTAGACCGGCGTGAGGGTCTTGTGGGCCGCCTTCCAGTTGTCGGCCTTGACGGAGTCGACGCTGGTCTGCGGGATGAGCGAGCCGGGGATGGTGGCGAGCGCGAGCAGGAGCAGCAGGAGCAGCGCGACCCGCATGGAGGTCAGCTGCCGCCAGAACCAGCGCGCCCAGCCGAGGACTTCGCGGCCGGACCAGGCGAGCCACCCCAGCGCGCCGGGTTTGCGTACGCCGCCGAACGAGCCGGGGACCGCCTGTCCGCCGTCGTCCTCGGCCGGGGCCGTGGACAGCCTGGCGGCGGCGTCATTGTCGTCGGGCATGCCGTCGTCGGGGGTGTCGGTCTCGGTCTTGGCCATTGATCAGATCCCAGGGGTGAAGTTGCCGGCCCATGTCTGCATGTACTGGACCAAGTAGTCCCACGCTCCCGTGACCAGGAGCACGCCGACCACGACGAGCATGCCGCCGCCGAGCCGCATGACCCACGCGTAGTGCCGCTTGATCCACCCGAACGCGCCGAGCGCGCGCCGGAAGGCCATGGCCGCCAGGATGAACGGCAGGCCGAGGCCCAGGCAGTAGGCGAGCGTCAGCAGGGCGCCGCGGCCCGCGCTCGCCTGGGTGGAGGAGAGGCTCAGCGCGGCGCCGAGCGTGGGTCCGATGCAGGGCGTCCAGCCGAGGCCGAAGACCACGCCCAGCAGCGGGGCGCCGGCCAGGCCCATGGCGGGCCGGGTGTGGAAGCGGAGCTCGCGCTGGCCGAACCGGTTCAGCAGGCCCATGAAGACCAGGCCGAGCACGATGACCACGGAGCCGAGCACCGTGCGTATCGTCTCCTTGTGCTCCAGCAGCGTCGTGCCGAAGGTGCCGAAGAGCGCCCCCATCGAGACGAAGACGGCGCTGAAGCCGAGCATGAACAGCGAGGCCCCGGCGACCATCCGGCCCCGTCGGGCCTCGGCCAGGTCCGCGCCGCCGACGCCGGTGACGTACGACAGGTAGCCCGGTACGAGCGGCAGCACGCACGGCGAGAAGAAGGAGACGAGCCCGCCGAGCACCGCCACGGGCAGCGCCAGCAGCAGCGCCCCGCTCTGTACGGTCTGTCCGGGGTCGCCCAGGGCGAGTGCGGTCATCGCGGAGGTGGTGGTCACGGGGTCACTTCTCCGCGACCAGCGGGTCGAGCGTCTCCCGCAGTTGGTCCTCGGTCAGCGGCCCGATCGACCGCGCGGCGATCCTGCCCTCGCGGTCGATGAAGACCGTCGACGGGATGGCCTGCGGGTTGAGGCTGCCGGCCGGGAAGCGCAGGATCAGCTTGCCCGCCGAGTCGTAGATGCTCGGGTACGGGACACCGTTCTCCCGCTCGAAGGCCAGCGCCGGGGCCCGGTTGGGGTCCCGGGTGTTGAGGCCGACGAACTCGACGCCCTTGCTCTTGTAGTCGCGCGCGACCTTGCCGAAGCCCTTGGCCTCGGCCCGGCAGGGCGGGCACCACGATCCCCAGACATTGAAGACAATGATCTTGCCCTTGAACTTCTGGGTGGCGTCGAGCTTCTCGCCCTGCAGGGTCTCTCCGGAGAGCTCCGGGGCCTCCTTGCGGTCGCCCACGCTCTTGACGACCTCGATGCCGCCCTTGCCCTGCACGAACTGGGTGTCGCCCCCGCCTCCCGTGGTGCCCGTACTGCAGGCGCTCAGCGTCAGGGCGACAAGAGCGGCGCCGAGAGCCGCTCGGGTGGTGCGACGGCGGCTCACAAGGCGTCGATCGGCGCGGCAGGCACTCATGTGAAAAGTTTCGCATGGCCCTTTTGGGGATCTTCCGCGCCCCCCTGACGCGCGCGCCCTATGCCACGGGGGCCCATTTCTCGCCGACTCTGAGCCTTTGCAAGCCCTCCAGGACCGCCGGATCCTGGGCGTCCAGCCAGTCGACGAGCTGCCGGAACGAGACCAGCCGCACGTCCTTGTGCCGCTCGTCGGCGATGCGTTTGAACGCTTCCTCGACGGCGTCCATGTAGATGCCGCCGTTCCACTCCTCGAAGTGGTTGCCGATGAAGAACGGTGCCCGGTTGGTCTCGTACGCCCGCCGGAACCCGGCGACATAGGCGTCGGCCGCCTGCCGCCGCCAGAGCGGACGGCGGGCCGGCGAGCCCTGCGTGGACCTCCCCGACTGGTTGGCCAGCAGGTTGTAGTCCATGGACAGCAGCTCGAAGGAGTGACCCGGGAAGGGCATGAGCTGCAGCGGCAGATCCCACAGCCCCAGCCGCTTGTGCGGCCACTCCTGCAGGCCGCCCACCGAGCTCGCGTCGTACCGCCAGCCGAGCTTCGCGGCCGTGGGCAGCAGGTTGCGCTGACCGAGCAGGCACGGGGTGCGCCCGCCGGTGAGCTCCTTGCGGTAGTCGAAGGGCAGCGGGTCGAGGTCGGTGAACCCGGTGTTCGTCCGCCACGAGGTGACGAACGAGACGGCCTGCTCGATCTCGGACTCCCACTGCTTCGGCGTCCACCAGGCCACGGACCGCGAGCCCGTGCAGAAGTGCCCGTTGAAGTGCGTGCCGATCTCGTGGCCCTCGAGCCATGCCTCGCGCACGTTGTGCAGCGTCCGGCGGATGTGCTCGTCGTCGAGGTAGCCGATGTCGGAGGCACCGACGCGGTTGTTCGGCGGCTCGTACAGCCGCTTGCGGGACTCGGGCAGGCAGTACAGGCCGGTCAGGAAGAACGTCATCCGCGCGCCGTGGTCCGCGGCGAGCTTGCGGAACCGCGGGAAGAGCCCGTTGCCGACCTCGCCCGCGCCGTCCCAGGAGAAGACGACGAACTGCGGCGGTTTCTGCCCCCGTTCGAGCCGCTCGGGCGGCGGGGGCTGGTTGGGCTGCGGCCCCGCGTCGGCCGTCGAGCCGTCACCGATCGGCCGGGCCCGGGCCCGCTCCCGCGCCTTCGAGACCACCGGGTCCGGGCCAGGGGTGAGAGAGCAGCTCGCGACGGCCGCGCCCATGGCGGCGCCGAGCAGCCCCCGCCGACCGATGTCGCGCATGCCGCCGTCTCCGCTCGTACTCGACGCGCCCCCGCACCACGTCATCCATATAAGACGACATCGGGTGCGGGGGCGCGTCGAGTACGGCGGTCCGGACTACCGGCTTACGCCCCGAATGCCTTGGACCCGCCCTTCACCGGCTTGGCGCCCGCCAGCAGATGCTTCGGCACCAGGTCACGGGCCGGCTCGCTGTACCCCACCGAGACGATCCGGTCGCCCCGGTAGGTGAACGTCGTCAGGCTGGCCAGCGTGCACTGCCGCTTGCGCGGGTCGTGCCACAGCCGGCGCTTCTCGGCGAAGCTCCGCAGGATCCAGATCGGCAGCTGGTGGCTCACGCACACCGCCTCGTGGCCCCGCGCCGCATCGCGCGCCGCGTCCAGCGCGCCCATCATCCGCACGACCTGCTCGACATACGGCTCGCCCCAGGACGGGCGGAACGGATTCGTCAGGTACTTCCAGTTGGCGGGCTTGCGCAGCGCGCCGTCGCCCACCCCGAAGGTCTTCCCCTCGAAGACGTTCTCCGCCTCGATCAGCCGCTCGTCCGTCGCCAGGTCCAGCCCGTGCGCCTTGGCGATCGGCGTCGCCGTCTCCTGCGCGCGCTCCAGCGGCGAGGCGACGACATACGTGATGTCCCGCCCCGTCAGGTGCTCCGCGACCCGGTCCGCCATCCGACGCCCCAGCTCCGACAGGTGGTAGCCCGGCTTGCGGCCGTAGAGCACGCCGTCCGGGTTGTGCACCTCGCCGTGCCGCATCACATGGACGACGGTGATGTCGCTGTCGCTCTTGGCCATGCTCACTTCGTCTCCTCGGTCGCCTCGGCCGCCGCCCGGGCCGCCGCGGGCAGCGCCGCCGCCACCCGCTCGATCGCCGCGCTGTCGTGGGCCGTCGAGACGAACCACGACTCGAAGGCCGACGGCGGCAGATAGACGCCCTGCGCCAGCATCGAGTGGAAGAAGGCGGTGAAGCGGAAGGACTGCTGCGCCCGGGCCAGTTCGTAGTCGGTCACCTCACGGTCCGTGAAGAAGACCGAGAACATGTTGCCCGCCGTCTGGAGGCGGTGCGCCACGCCCTCCTTGGCCAGTGCCTCGGTCACCAGGCCGCGGATCTCGGCGGAGACCGCGTCCACCTTCTCGTACGCCGCGTCGTCCAGCAGCCGCAGCTGGGCCAGGCCCGCCGCCGTCGCGACCGGATTGCCGGAGAGCGTGCCCGCCTGGTAGACGGGGCCCGCCGGGGCCAGGTGGGCCATCACGTCGGCACGGCCGCCGAAGGCCGCCGCCGGGAAGCCGCCGCCCATGACCTTGCCGAAGGTCATCAGGTCGGGCCGGACGCCGTCGATCCCGTACCAGCCGGCCCGGCTCACCCGGAAGCCCGTCATGACCTCGTCGGAGATGAACAGCGCGCCGTTCTTCTCGCAGGCCGACTTGAGCCCCGCGTTGAAGCCCGGCTGGGGCGGCACCACACCCATGTTGCCGGGCGACGCCTCGGTGATCACACAGGCGATCTCCCCCGGGAAGCGGTGGAACGCCTCGTGCACCGCCTCGAGGTCGTTGTACGGGAGCACGATCGTGTCCCCGGCCTGCGCGCCCGTGACCCCGGGGGTGTCCGGCAGCCCGAACGTGGCCACACCGGAACCGGCCGCGGCCAGCAGGGCGTCGACGTGCCCGTGGTAGCAGCCCGCGAACTTGATCACCTTGCTGCGGCCGGTGAAACCGCGCGCCAGCCGGATCGCCGACATGGTCGCCTCGGTGCCCGACGACACCAGACGCACCTGCTCGACCGGCTCGATACGGGCGACGATCTCCTCGGCCAGCGCGACCTCGCCCTCGCCGGGCGTACCGAAGGAGGTGCCGCGCGCGACGGCCTCCTGCACGGCCGCGATCACCTCGGGGTGCGCGTGGCCCAGGATCATGGGCCCCCACGAACACACGAGGTCCACGTATTCCCGGCCGTCCGCGTCGGTGAGGTACGGGCCGGAACCGGACACCATGAACCGGGGCGTCCCGCCCACGGCTTTGAAGGCCCGCACCGGAGAGTTCACGCCACCGGGCGTCACGACCGCCGCGCGCTCGAAGAGCGTCTGGGAGACCGGTGCTTCATAGGGAAACGGCAGTTCGGCCCTGACCTGCGGAAACTCGTTCACCGGCTCGCTCCGATCATCCGTGCCGTGCCCCGCGCCGACGCCTCCGGCGCGGCAAGATCAGTCTCGCTGGGGCGCCCGGGAGCCCCTCCTGCGTACGCATCTGCTGCCATGCCGACAGCGTACGTGCCAGGCCAGGCCGTCTTCTTCAGAGCGCCCCGCCCGCCGGACCACGGCGGGAATCAAGCGGAAGGCCCCTGAGAGGGGGGCACCCGTGCCCGGAAGCCGCGCCAAAGAGCCTGGCCGTCGCCGAAGAACGGCAGAAGGAACACGGTGTGCGCGAGGTACCACCAGGACAAGGACCGGCCGGGGCCGGACAGCCACAGAAGGGTGCCCACCGCGACGCAGGCGGACGGCCCGGCCAGGGCCACCGCGGCCGTCTGCCGTGCGGTCATGGTCCCTCGCGGGATCACCGACGTGCGCCACACTGTCCGCTCGATCGCGATATGCGTGACCGTGCGGATCCGTTTGAGGACGAGGACGTGTGCCGACTCGTGCAGGGCAAACGAGGCCACCAGTCCCAAGGCGGCCGGCTTGGCCAGCAGCACCCACGCCATGGAAGCCGGTACCGGGTCACCGGAGCGCGCCATCCAGGCCAGAGCCACGACCTGGAGGACACCGGCGCATGCCAGCAACGGCCATACCTGAGCGGCCACCGCCCAGGCGACGACGCGGACCTTCAGGTCAGCCGCCGGACGTGTTGAGAAGCTGCTCACGGCGCTGCTTCAACCCCCGGTAGCTTGTCTGAATCATCGTCAGGACGACGGTGAGCACGAGGAACAGGACGATGAGCGGGACCGGGTTCTCGACACCCGTAGTGATGCCCAGCGCTCCGTCGTCCTTCTTCACCGTCTCGAAGACCATCGATCCGAAGAACGCCTCTCGTTCGACGACCTCGTCAGTGCCCGTGGAGAACATGAGGGTGAGCAGGGTCACCGCTATGGTGCCCAGCGTCAGCAGCGCGGCCCCGATGGCGGACGTCACTACCGACCGTGCCTTGAACATTCCTTCTCCTCGACTCGCTTGTGTGGATTCCTTGCACCGCGTACCAGACGAACGCGACGGCCGCCCCGGCAAGGCAGCCCACCACCGCCCAGGGCGGGAGACTGAGCAGGCCCAGCCCGATCACTGACACGCCCGCGACGACGATGACCACGGACAGCCCCAGGAACACGGAGAACGGGTTGTCCTTCTCCGCCGGGAACACGATGCTGATGCACGTGGTCATGACCGCTCCGCCCAGGCAGGACGCCAGCGCCACCCCGCTGGAGAGGAGCCGGCCCGGGTGGACCGCCACCGTGATCGCGAGAGCGGGCACGGCGAACACGGCGAGCAGGACCAGCTGCGCCCTGATGAGTCGTACGTAGACCCGCCAGGCCGGTTCCTGCGCGCCGGGCAGCACCCGCAGCCGCTGGGTGGCGGTGAACTGGTACAGGCCGCCGAAGGACAGGGCGGCGAGGGCCCACAGGGGATTCACCGAGGGTTCGGCCAGCAGCAGGTAGGCGAACAGGGCCAGTGTCATGGCGGCGGCGGCCACGGTCTGCGCGCTGCGCAGCAGACACCAGTCGTAGGGCCCGAGAACGCCTCGCAGCCGTACGCTTCCGGGAAGTTTCAGGTAGCGGGACTGACGTACGTGCTGGTTGGGGGCGAGCGCGAAGACCAGGGCCACGAGCACGGCCGACAATGCCATCGCGGCGGCCAGGGCGGTCCAGGGCCCGTGTTCGTTCCAGACCCAGGACACCGACGTGGCCCACGTGTACGCGGTCCGCTTGCTCAGGTACGCGCCGGAGAAGCCCTGGATCATCGGTGTCATCCGCGCGCTGTAGTACGCCAGCAGCGCGAACAGGGCGAGCGCGTTGAGGATGCCCGCCATCCGGCTGAGCCCGATCAGCATCCACAGCCGGGTCAGCAGCTGGTACAGGACGGACAGTGCCAGATAGGTCAGGGCGGCCGGGAGGACGATCGAGGCGACGATGTGGCCGATCGCGGACGGGCCGAGGAGGATCAGCGCACTCACGGCGAGGGAGACGAGGCCGACGGCCGCCACGGTGGCGGTCATCACCACCTCGTACATGAGGAACGCCGTCGAGCGCTCCCGGTTGGTGACCGGCAGCTGATAGCTGAGCCGGAGCATCCCCTCGGCATTGATGAACAACACCTTCACCAGCAGGAACGCGATCTGCACCCACAGCACGAGGGACACCGTCGAGGTGTCGAACAGCAGTCGCCACACGGCCGCTTCGTCGGCCAGGGGGCGCAGGAAGAAGTAGGAGCCGGTGCACATGGCGGCCAGGAGCAGCACGGCCGCCACGGCGACGAAGACTCTGACCGGGGCGGATTTCAGGGCTCCGGCCCGCAGTACCCGGCGGCGGAAGAAGACGAGAAGCATCCGGGCCAAGGTCGCGGACTGCCTCAGCCGTACCGCCGTCATCGCCAGCACGTTTCGAGGTAGTCGAACACCATGGCGGACAGTGATCCGTGTTCTTCGACCAGGTCCTTCGTCGGCTCGTCGTACACCATGTGGCCCAGGTCGAGGAAGAGGGTTCTGTCGGACAGACGCTCCAGCACGGCGAAGTCGTGCGTGCACAGCAGGATCGAGCGGCCCTCGTCACGGACCCGCCTGAATTCCTTCTCGGCCAGGTGCAGCGCTTCGAGGTCGATGCCGTTGAGGGTCTCGTCGATGACGGTCAGCGGCGGACGGATGACGAGCGCGGACACCAGCTGCGTCTTCTTGCGCATGCCGTGCGAGTAGTCCTCGATGAGGTCGTCGTAGCGGCCGTCCATGGAGAACTTGCGGAACAGACCGATGGCTTCATCGTGGTCGACATCGATGCCGAACAACTTGCCCATCATGGAGAGGTATTCGCGGGCGGTGAGGAACTCGGGAAGGTAGTCATTGCTGGACAGGTACATGCACAGCCGCTTCGCCTCGGGCCGCGCGTGCTCATGGCCCCCGATCCCGATGGTCCCCGACTGAAGGCGCACGAGGTCGAAGATGTTCTTGATCAGTGTGGACTTGCCGGAGCCATTGGGGCCCACGAGCCCGACAATCGTGCCTTCCTCAACCGTGAAGGACACGTCCAACAGGACGTTGACAATTCCGTCATAGGAGTAGCTGACGTCGTTGACTTTCAGGAGAGACACTATCGCGTTGGTCCTTTACCAAGTCCGTCGATCAGGGCGGTGCCCGGGAAGCCCGGGTACCACCGGACTTCCCGGGCGCCTTGCAATCACAGCAGCCAGACGGCTACTTGCATTCGGCGCTGACCTTCAGGCCGTAGTCCTTGAAGGACCAGGAGCCGGTGAACTTCTTGTTCTGCTTCACCACACACCAGACAACCAGCCCGGCGAAGATGGAGGCACCCAGGCCGAGGATGACAGCGGTGAATATCAGGAACCAGGCGTCGTAGCGGACGAGCCCCCTGTCGACCTTCGCCCTGATCGACGAAATGGCGCGCTGGGGCGCCGTGGCCGCCACCACGTACGCGCCGATCGACGCGGATGTGTAAGCGCTGACGGCCTTCGCCGCCACCGGCCCGGCGGCGATTTCGGTTTCCCGTACCAGAGTTGACGCAGGCACAGTTGTTCTCCCCTGTGGTTGACGTTGACCCAGAGAAGATGTCACGTCCCCAAAAAGGGGACTAGTGTCCTGAGGGGCACCATACGGCGCACTTCCTGTATGTCGCTATGACGGCCGCTTCCGCCCGCGAGGAGATCTCCAACTTGCTGAAGACGCTGGTGACATGCTTCTTGACCGTTCGCTCCGCCACGAACCAGCGGCCCGCTATGACGGCGTTCGACAGACAGTCGCCCAGCGCGAAGAGGACTTCACGTTCGCGTGCGGTCAAAAGAGACAGGTCCGCGTCACGCACCCATGCCGGAGCACCGCAGACATGGGCCTCTTCGCGTTCGGCATCTCTTTCTGATGACAGGTTCAATCTCGATCTCCCCGTAGCGGCAGTAACCCGCCTGCCCCCGTTCGACTCAACACGATCCAGGCGGTTTGGCCGGAGCCGCCGATCGCGGCTGTCACCATAGGCATGACCAAACCAACAGGTCAAGAACTCGTAAAGCCCCTCCGTTACTTGGCCACTCACGACTTCCCGCCGCCCGCTCGGTTCCGCCTGCCGTCCGGCAGTTCCCTCTTGCGGTCGCCCACGGCGCACCGGACGATGGCGGCCCGACCGGCGGCGTCCTGCGTCCTGTCGACGAGCCGCACCCCCGGGCCCGCGGCCCAGGCCGGTCACCACGGCCCCGGCGGACGGGGCACGGGCGAAAGAGGCACAAGCGGCTACGTCCGCTCCCCCTGGCACGCAGCTTCTGAGGCGGAACATAACGTGAGGACGGCCCGGTGGGCTGTTTCCTGCCGGGCCGTCCTCACGCGCCAGACGGCTAGGCTGGCTACCCAATGGCATGAAGCTGCGCTTCACACGGGCAGCTCACGCTGGCCATGGTCTCAGAGCCCCGTGGACACACGCGTCCGGGCGTTTCGCAGGCCTTCCACGGGGGAGGTCTCTGAGACGATGATCGGGTTGCGCGGCGGGGGCTGTGCTGCGTGGAAAGCGATCGGGTGGAGATATGCAGCGCGGTGGCGAACTCGGCGAGGGCACCGATGACCTGGGCCCCGAGCGTGCACAGCGGCCCCGGAGGGGCCGGCACCGGCGGGAGGAACGGCCCGGGGCTCCCGGGGAGCACAGCACGATGGGGAACAGCACGATGGGGAGTGGCCGCGTGGGGGTGACCTACAAGTACTTCGGTGCGCCCAACGGTGCCACGGCGGCCCGCGTGCCCATCTCCATGCGCCCCGAGGAGCTCGGCGGTGACGAGCTGGGCATGGGCGGCATGTTCACCAGGATCAAGCCGGAGACGGTGGCCGCGATGGTCCTCACCGGCATCCAGGGCATACCCCTGCACAAGGTCCCGCCCCTGGAGCTGGTCGTCCTCCACCCCGATTACGCTGTCGTCAAGCTCCCCATGACCGTGGTCGACCCGCTGCGCGGCATCGGCGAGGAGTCCGTGGGCGCCGCGGCGTTCATCTGGTCCACCGTCCCCGACCGGGGCGGCCCGCGTGACGCGTTCACGGTGTACCGGCTGCTGCACGAGTGGCAGGACTTCTCCCACCGGCTGCACGAGGCGGGCCACCAGGCCTACTGTCTCGTCTGGCCCTGAAAGTCCTCAAGCCCCAGGAACCCATGCTCATCGCCCGCTCCATCGCCCTCTTCCTCCTCGCCGCCCTGCTCGAGATCGGCGGTGCCTGGCTCGTCTGGCAGGGGGTGCGCGAGAACAGGGGCTGGGCGTGGATCGGCGCCGGCGTGATCGCGCTCGGCGCGTACGGCTTCGTGGCCACCCTCCAGCCCGACGCGCACTTCGGCCGGATCCTCGCCGCGTACGGCGGGGTCTTCGTCGCCGGCTCGCTCGCCTGGGGCATGGTCGCCGACGGCTTCCGGCCGGACCGATATGACGTACTCGGGGCGCTCGTCTGCCTCGCCGGTGTGGCAGTGATCATGTACGCGCCACGGGGTCACTGACCCCGCATATCCTGCGCGCAACAGCCCGTACGCATCAGGAGGCACGCCATGAGCACCCGCACCGCAGTCATCACCGGCGCCAGCAGCGGCATCGGTGCCGCCACCGCCCGCCGACTGGCCGCCGCCGGTTACCGCGTCGTGCTCACCGCCCGCCGCAAGGACCGCATCGACGCCCTGGCCGCCGAGCTCGAGGGCGCCACGGCCCACGCCCTCGACGTCACCGACCGCGCCGCCGTCGACGCCTTCGCCGCCTCGCTCGACCGCTGTGACGTCCTGGTCAACAACGCGGGCGGCGCCATCGGCACCGACCCCGTCGCCACCGCCGACCCGGCCGACTGGCGCGCGATGTACGAGGTCAACGTCCTCGGCGTGCTCAACACCACCCAGGCCCTGCTCCCCGCCCTCACCGCGAGCGGCGACGGCACGGTGGTCGTCCTCTCCTCCACCGCGGGCCTCGGCACCTACGAGGGCGGCGGCGGCTACGTCGCCGCCAAGCACGGCGCCCACGTCATCGCCGAGACCCTGCGGCTCGAGCTGTGCGGACAGCCGGTGCGCATCATCGAGATCGCCCCCGGCATGGTCAAGACCGAGGAGTTCGCGGCCAACCGCTTCCGCGGCGACGAGGACAGGGCCGCCGCCGTCTACGCGGGCGTCGACGAGCCGCTCACGGCGGAGGACGTCGCCGACACCATCGGCTGGGCCGTCACCCGCCCCGCCCACGTCAACGTCGACCTGCTGGTCCTGCGCCCCCGCGCCCAGGCCTCCAACTACAAGGTCCACCGCAAGGGCTGACGCACCGTCAACGGCTCTGACGGCCGCGGCCGTCAGCCCTTCACGCAGATGATCTGCTTGAGATGGGCCGCCACCTCGACGAGATCCCGCTGCTGCTCCATGACCTGCTCGATCGGCTTGTAGGCGGCGGGAATCTCGTCGACCACACCGCGGTCCTTGCGGCACTCCACGCCCCGCGTCTGATCCGCCAGGTCCTGCTCGGTGAAGCGCTTCTTCGCCTGGTTGCGGCTCATCCGGCGGCCGGCGCCGTGCGAGGCGGAGTTGAAGGACTCGGGGTTGCCGAGACCACGCACGATGTACGAGCCCGTGCCCATCGAGCCGGGGATGATGCCGTACTCGCCGCCGCCCGCGCGGATCGCTCCCTTGCGGGTGACCAGCAGCTCCACGCCCTCGTAGGTCTCCTCGGCCACGTAGTTGTGGTGGCAGGAGATCACCGGCTCGAAGGTCACTCCGGCCTTCTTGAACTCCTTGCGGACCACATCCTGGAAGAGGCCCATCATGACCTCGCGGTTGTGCCGCGCGTACTCCTGGGCCCAGAACAGGTCGTGCCGGTAGGCGGCCATCTGTGGGGTGTCGGCGAGGAAGACGGCGAGGTCGCGGTCGACCAGCCCCTGGTTGTGCGACAGCTTGCGGGCCTCGCCGATGTGGTACTCGGCCAGTTCCTTGCCGATGTTGCGGGAGCCGGAGTGCAGCATCAGCCAGACGACGCCGTCGTCGTCGAGGCAGAACTCGATGAAGTGGTTCCCTCCGCCCAGCGTCCCCATCTGCTTCAGCGCCCGGCTCTGCCGGAACTTCACCGCGTCCGCGACCCCCTGGAACCGCGCCCAGAAGTCGTCCCAGCCCGCCGTCGGGAGGCCGTGCAGGCGGCGCGGGTCCACCGCGTCGTCGTGCATGGCGAAGCCCACCGGTATCGCTTCCTCGATCTTCGAGCGCAGCCGGGACAGATCGCCCGGCAGGTCGTTCGCCGTGAGGGAGGTCTTCACCGCGGACATGCCGCAGCCGATGTCCACGCCCACCGCCGCCGGGCACACCGCGCCCCGCATGGCGATCACCGAGCCGACCGTCGCCCCCTTGCCGAAGTGGACGTCGGGCATCACGGCGAGCCCCTCGACCCACGGCAGCGTGGTGACGTTCCTCAGCTGCTGCATGGCGACGTCCTCCACCGAGGCCGGATCCGCCCACATGCGGATCGGCACCCGGGCACCAGGCAGCTCGGTGTAACCCATATGGTCCTCATTCCCCCGGAATAACCAGATAACGCAAAAGCCGGACCAATCACCTGATTCACGACAGCGGACCAGCGGCCGGGCGGCGCGTGCGGTACACATTGTGTCCAGCGGCCGCCCCGGGGCGGCAACCAGTTTTCGGGCGAAAGGAACCTCGGACCGTGCAGCGAAGGGCGTACGCACCGGCAGCCGCACTGGCCACGGCCGTACTCGCGGCGGGCCTCGCCGGATGCGGCTCGGGCTCCGGTTCGGGCAGCGGG
Organism: Streptomyces sp. SX-6; assembly: GCF_059089585.1. Lineage (NCBI taxonomy): Bacteria > Bacillati > Actinomycetota > Actinomycetes > Kitasatosporales > Streptomycetaceae > Streptomyces > Streptomyces sp. SX-6. Next base: position 71,057 of record NZ_JBTHHU010000032.1, read on the forward strand.
TCCGACGACCCGAAGCCGGGCCAGGGCGATATCGCCTCGGCCCCCGCACAGCCGGGCAAGTACCACAACCTCCCCGAGCCCTGCGGCTACGTGAGCAAGGACATGCTGCGCAAGCTGCTGCCCTCCGACGACGACCTCGGCGAGCAGGAAGCCGACAAGCTCTACCGCGGCCAGGCCACCATCACCTACGACACCGACCGCCGCGTCGGCTGCCGCTGGAAGCAGGAGACGCCGGACGGCACCCGGCACCTGGCGATCGACTTCGAGCGCGTCGTCTCCTACCAGCCGGGGGTCAGCGACGACGACCGGGCGCAGGAGCTCTACCGGTTCCAGGCCGACGCCGCGCACATCCCCACGTCCTCCCCCTCCGCCTCCGCCTCCCCCTCCGCCACCCCCTCGGCATCCGCCTCCTCGGCGACGCCCTCGGCCGGGGCGACCGGCAACGACCCGAAGGCGGCCGGCACGCCGGGGCGCACCGTGGAGCCGTCGGCCTCGCCGACGGCCCCGAGCGGGACGGCCCCGAGCGGGACGGCCCCGAGCGGGACGCCCTCGGGCGGGCCGGACCTGGCGCCGCGTGCCCTGGACGACCTGGGCGACGAAGCGTTCATCGACGACAAGCTGCCGAGCACGGGCGGCGGCGTGCACCGCGACATCAAGGTTGTCTTCCGGTCGGCGAACATCCTGGTCTCCATCGCCTACGACCAGTGGCCGACCGACAAGCGGCACCTCCCCAGCAGCGAGGATCTGCAGCGCAAGGCACACGCCCTGGCCCGTGAACTCGATGCGGGACACTTCGGCAACTAGCCATTACCGTGCGCGTAGGGAGGAACACACGACCCTGCCGCCTCACCGAATGAGCGAAGGACCCATGCACCGACGAACAGCCCCGCGACTCGCCCGAATCCTCGCCTGCGCCGCAGTACCGGTGATGCTCGTCGCCACCGGATGCGGTGGGGGCTCCGAGTCGGGCGCCAAGAAGAGCTCGAGCACTCCGTCGTCGGCGCCGTCCGCGTCGACGTCCGCGTCCGCCACCCCCTCGGTCGCCGCGGTGAAGTACCCGAAGCTGCCCGACCCGTGCAAGTCGCTGCCGGGGAAGACGATCGACAACCTGGTCCCGAAGGTCAAGAAGAAGGAGGGCGAGCCGCTGATCGGCGGCTGCTCCTGGAACGGCCTGAACGACGAGGACCCCAACGACCTGCAGTTCCGCTTCCTGAACGTCTCCTTCAACAACCTCGCCTCCGACCCGACCCTCGGCTCGGGCGACAAGCGTGCCCAGGAGTACGCGGAGCAGCAGGTGAAGTCCGCCACCACGGAGGACGGCGCCAAGGACGCCAAGACCGCGAAGGCCGCCGGCATCGGCGACTGGGCGAGCACGGTGGCCACGGTGTCCAAGAAGGACGGCGACGAGTTCAAGAACGAGACCGTCATCGCCCGGATCGGCAATGTCGTGGTGACCCTCAAGTACAGCGGTACGGGCTACCAGGGCGCGAAGGCGCCCGACGCCGGCGACATGATGAAGGACGCGCAGGCCGCGGCCAAGGACGCCGTCAGCTCGGTCAAGGACGCGAACAAGAAGTAGCGGAGAACGCCGAGAACGACGAGAAGGGGGCCGCCCGCGGGCGGCCCCCTTCGTCGTACGCGCTCGTATACGCGGTTACGCGGCGAGCAGCTTGCGCACCCGGTCCGCACCCACCGCGAGGAGCAGCGTGGGCAGACGCGGGCCGGTGTCGCGCCCGACGAGCAGGTGGTAGAGCAGCGCGAAGAAGGAGCGCTGGGCGACCTTGAGCTCGGGGGTGGGCTTGGCGTCGGGCTCGAGCCCGGCCTGGACCTTGGGCACGCCGTAGACGAGCGTGGTCAGGCCGTCGAGCGACCAGTGCGTGTCGAGGCCCTCGAGCAGCAGCCGCAGGGATTCGCGCGCCTGCTCGTCGAGCGTGGCGAGCGTCTCGGTGTCGGGCTCGGAGCGGACGATGGTGCGCTGGTCGGCCGGGACCTGGGTGTTGATCCAGTACTCGGCGCGGTCGAGCCGGGGCCGGGTCTCCTCGAGCGAGGCGACCGGGTTGGCCGGGTCGAGGTCGCCGAGGATGCGCAGCGTCTGCTCCTCGGCGCCGGCGGTGATGTCGACGACCGAGGCGAGCGTGCGGTACGGGAGCGGGCGCGGGGTGCGCGGCAGCTCACCGGCGGCGGTGCGGGCGGCACGCGCGTGCGCGGCGGCGTCGGCCGGCAGCACGCTGCCGTCGGCGACCTTGGCCTCGAGCTTGTCCCACTCGTCGTAGAGGCGCTGGATCTCCTGGTCGAAGGCGATCTTGAAGGACTGGTTGGGCTTGCGGCGGGCGTAGAGCCAGCGCAGCAGCGGCGCCTCCATGATCTTCAGCGCGTCGCCCGGGGTGGGCACGCCGCCCTTGGAGGAGGACATCTTGGCCATGCCGCTGATGCCGACGAAGGCGTACATCGGGCCGATGGGCTGCTCGCCGTCGAAGACCTTGCGGACGATCTGCCCGCCGACGACGAACGAGGAGCCGGGCGAGGAGTGGTCGACGCCGGAGGGCTCGAAGACGACGCCCTCGTACGCCCAGCGCATCGGCCAGTCGACCTTCCAGACCAGCTTGCCGCGGTCGAACTCGCGCAGCACGACGGTCTCCGAGTGGCCGCACACGCAGGTGTAGGCGAGCTCGGTGGTGTCGTCGTCGTAGGCGGTGACGGTGGTCAGGTCGCGCTCGCACACGCCGCAGTACGGCTTGTACGGGAAGTAGCCCGCGCCGGAGCCGCTGCCGTCGTCCTCGCCGGCGGCGCCGGAGCCCTCGGCGGCCTCGAGCTCGGCCTCGTCGACGGGCTTCTGCTGCTTGGCCTTCGGCTTGCCGGTGGCCTTGTCCTTCGTCCGGTACTGGTCGAGGATCGCGTCGATGTCGCCGCGGTGCTTCATCGCGTGCAGGACCTGCTCGCGGTAGGCGCCGGAGGTGTACATCTGGGTCTGGCTGATCGGGTCGTACTCGACGCCGAGTTCGGCCAGCGACGCGACCATGGCGGCCTTGAAGTGCTCGGCCCAGTTCGGGTACGCCGAGCCGGCCGGGGCCGGGACGGAGGTCAGCGGCTTGCCGATGTGCTCGGCCCAGCTCTCGTCGATGCCGGGGACGCCGGCCGGGACCTTGCGGTAGCGGTCGTAGTCGTCCCAGGAGATCAGGTGACGGACCTCGAACCCACGGCGGCGGATCTCGTCGGCCACCAGGTGGGGGGTCATGACCTCGCGGAGGTTGCCCAGGTGGATCGGGCCGGACGGGGACAGGCCCGACGCGACGACGATCGGTTTCCCGGGGGCGCGGCGCTCGCCTTCGGCGATGACCTCGTCGGCGAAACGGGAGACCCAGTCGGCCTCGGTGCTCTGAGCCTGAGCCACGGCACTTCCTTCCTCACGGTCTGGCATGACCATTGTCCCAGACGACGCAGGTGGCCTCGGGGTTGCCCGAGGGCGTGGATTTGCACGTGAAGCCCGTGATAGGCGCGTGGGATACTCGGTGCCGTCCAAAAATGCCGTCTACCGGAATGGCACCCACCCCATGGCTTCGGTTTCCTCCCTCGCTTCCATGCTCGACCAGCGCATCGCGGACGCCCTCTCGGCAGCCCTGCCGGAGGCCGGCTCCGCCGATCCGCTGCTGCGACGAAGCGACCGGGCGGACTTCCAGGCCAACGGCATGCTGGCGCTGGCCAAGAAGCTGAAGGGCAACCCGCGCGAGCTGGCGGGCAAGGTCGTCGAGGGCCTGCCGGCGGGCGAGCTGATCAAGGACGTCGAGGTCTCGGGCCCGGGCTTCCTCAACATCACGGTCACCGACCGGGCGATCATCGAGACGCTGGCCGCGCGCTCCGCCGACGACCGCCTGGGCGTGCCGTTCAAGGAGAAGCCGGGCACCACGGTCATCGACTGGGCGCAGCCGAACGTGGCGAAGGAGATGCACGTCGGTCATCTGCGGTCGGCCGTGATCGGCGACTCGGTCGTCAAGATCCTCGAGTTCACCGGCGAGAAGGTCATCAGCCGCCACCACATCGGCGACTGGGGCACGCAGTTCGGCATGCTCATCCAGTACCTGATCGAGCACCCGCACGAGCTCGACCACAAGGGCGGGCAGGTCTCCGGCGAGGAGGCCATGTCGAACCTGAACCGTCTCTACAAGGCCTCGCGTGCGCTCTTCGACGCCGACGACGCGTTCAAGGAGCGGGCGCGCCGCCGGGTGGTGGACCTCCAGGCCGGGGACGAGGAGACGCTCGCCCTGTGGCGGCGGTTCGTCGACGAGTCGAAGATCTACTTCTACTCGGTCTTCGACAAGCTCGACATGGAGATCCACGACGAGAACGTCGTCGGCGAGTCCGGTTACAACGACATGCTGGCGGAGACCTGCCGCCTGCTGGAGGAGTCCGGTGTCGCGGTCCGCTCCGAGGGCGCGCTGTGCGTGTTCTTCGACGACATCAAGGGCCCGGACGGCAAGCCGGTCCCGCTGATCGTGCAGAAGTCCGACGGCGGTTACGGCTACGCGGCCACCGACCTGTCGGCGATCCGTGACCGGGTGCAGAACCTGGGCGCGAACGTCCTGCTGTACGTGGTGGACGCCCGGCAGGCGCTCCACTTCCGGATGGTCTTCGAGACCGCCCGCCGGATCGGCTGGCTGAACGAGGACGTGCAGGCCGTGCAGCTGGCGTTCGGCACGGTGCTGGGCAAGGACGGCAAGCCGTTCAAGACCCGTGAGGGCGAGACGGTCCGCCTGGTCGACCTGCTCGACGAGGCGGTCGGGCGTGCGACGGCGGTCGTCCGGGAGAAGGCCGAGAAGGTGGGCCTCACCGAGCAGGAGATCACCGAGAACGGCGCGCACGTCGGCATCGGCGCCGTGAAGTACGCGGACCTGTCGACCTCGGCGTCCCGCGACTACAAGTTCGACCTGGACCAGATGGTCTCGCTCAACGGCGACACCTCGGTCTACCTGCAGTACGCGTACGCCCGGATCCGCTCCATCATCCGCAGGGCGGGCGACACGGCCCCCGTCGCGCACGCACAGCTCGAGCTCGCTCCGGCGGAGCGGGCGCTCGGTCTGCACCTGGACCAGTTCGGCGCGGTCCTGGCGGAGGTCGCCGAGTCGTACGAGCCGCACAAGCTCGCGGCGTACCTCTTCCAGCTGTCGTCGCACTTCACGACGTTCTACGAGCAGTGCCCGGTCCTCAAGGCCGACACCGGCGAGCAGATGGAGAACCGTCTCTTCCTGTGCGACCTGACCGCCCGCACCCTGCACCGCGGCATGGCGCTGCTCGGTATCCGTACGCCCGAGCGTCTGTAGGCACTATGTGGCAGGGCCCTTCCCGCACCGGGTGGGGCCCTGTTGGTGTGCGCCCAGCTCGAACCAGATCAACTTGCCGACGAGCCCCTGCGGTTGGTCGCGCAGCGCGAACCCGCCCCAGCTGTCGGCGCACCACTGGACGAGCCCCAGCCCCCTGCCCTGCTCCGCCTCGTCGTCCGGCAGCGGGGCGGCGTCCAGTGCGGGCAGCCGGGGGTTGGTGTCCCACACGGCCACCCGTACCCGGTCCCCCTCGCGGCGGACGCGCACGGAGGCGGGGCCGTCGGAGTAGCGGTAGGCGTTGGTGACCAGCTCCGAGGTCAGCAGCTCGGCCGTGTCGGCGAGTTCGAGGAAGCCGTGCTCCTCGAAGATGGTGCGGAGCGTGCGCCGCGCGATGCACGGCGCCATGGGATCCGACGGGACCTGGAGCGTGTACTCCCAGTCGTCGGCGAGTTCGGGGTCATGACTCATGCACGCCTCCGTAGCGTAAGCGTCCTGACACGCACGGTAGTCATGTTCGGTTTGCCGGTGCCGGATCAGTCTCATTTCGGCGCGAGACAACCTATGTGGGTGATGGGACGAGTTTGAAATGACGACGGCGGCGCCCCAACACCGGAGCGCCGCCGTCCACTTCACACCTGGATCAGGCCAACTGCCGTGCCACTTCAGTCGCCCAATACGTCAGAATCATGTTCGCGCCCGCACGCTTGATGCCCGTGAGCGTCTCCATGATGGCGCGATCGCGCTCGATCCAGCCCTTCTCCGCGGCCGCCTCGATCATCGCGTACTCGCCGGAGATCTGGTACGCGGCCACCGGCACGTCCACCGCGTCCGCGACCTTGCCCAGGATGTCGAGGTAGGGCAGCGCCGGCTTGACCATCACCATGTCGGCGCCCTCGGCGAGGTCCAGCGCCAGCTCGCGCATCGACTCCCGCGCGTTGGCCGGATCCTGCTGGTAGGTCTTGCGGTCGCCCACGAGCGAGGACCCGACCGCCTCACGGAACGGACCGTAGAAGGCGGAGGAGTACTTCACGGCGTAGGCGAGGACCGCCACGTCCTGGTGCCCGGCAGCGTCCAGCGCGGCGCGGACGACGCCGACCTGGCCGTCCATCATGCCGCTGGGGCCCACCACATGGACGCCCGCGTCGGCCTGGACGCGCGCCATCTCGGCGTACCGTTCGAGCGTCGCGTCGTTGTCCACCCGGCCGTGCTCATCGAGGACGCCGCAGTGGCCGTGGTCGGTGTACTCGTCCAGGCACAGGTCCGACATGATGACGAGCTCGTCGCCGACCTCGGCCTTCACGTCCCGGATGGCCTGCTGCAGGATGCCGTCCGGGTCCGTCCCCTGGCTGCCCGTCGCGTCCTTGTGCTCGGGCACGCCGAAGAGCATGATCCCGCCGACGCCGGCCTCGACCGCCTCGGCGGCCGCCTTGCGCAGCGTGTCCCGCGTGTGCTGGACGACGCCCGGCATGGACGTCACCGGCACCGGCTCGGCGATCCCCTCCCGCACGAAGGCGGGCAGGATCAGCTCGGCCGGGTGCAGCCGGGTCTCGGCGACCATGCGGCGCATGGCCGGTGTCGTACGCAGCCGCCGGGGGCGGGCGGCCGGGAACGAACCGTATGTGCTCAACTCCGTGCCCTTCTACGCGATCCGGGCCGCCGCTCGCTCGGGCGGGTGACCGGGTCGCCGGCCTCGATCGCGGCATCGCGCCGCGCCGCCCCGAACTCCGCGAGCGCCTCGGCCAGTTTGTGCACCGAGGGCTCGGGCGACAGCACGTCCACCCGCAGGCCGTGCTCCTCCGCGGTCTTCGCGGTGGCCGGGCCGATGCAGGCGATGACAGTGACGTTGTGCGGCTTGCCGGCGATGCCGACGAGGTTCCGCACGGTGGACGAGGACGTGAAGAGCACGGCGTCGAAGCCGCCGCCCTTGATCGCCTCGCGGGTCTCGGCCGGCGGCGGCGAGGCGCGCACGGTCCGGTAGGCCGTGACGTCGTCCACCTCCCAGCCCAGCTCGATCAGGCCGGCCACCAGGGTCTCGGTGGCGATGTCGGCGCGCGGCAGGAAGACGCGGTCGATCGGGTCGAAGACCGGGTCGTAGGGCGGCCAGTCCTCGAGCAGGCCCGCGGCCGACTGCTCGCCGCTCGGCACCAGATCGGGCTTCACACCGAACTCGATCAGCGACTTGGCGGTCTGCTCGCCGACGGCCGCGACCTTGATGCCCGCGAACGCCCGTGCGTCGAGCCCGTACTCCTCGAACTTCTCGCGCACCGCCTTGACGGCGTTGACCGAGGTGAACGCGATCCACTCGTAGCGGCCGGTCACCAGGCCCTTGACCGCGCGCTCCATCTGCTGCGGCGTGCGCGGCGGTTCGACGGCGATCGTCGGCACCTCGTGCGGCACGGCGCCGTACGAGCGGAGCTGGTCGGAGAGAGAGGCGGCCTGCTCCTTGGTACGCGGCACGAGCACGTTCCAGCCGAACAGCGGCTTGGACTCGAACCACGAGAGCGGCTCACGCCGTTCGGCCGCGCTGCGCTCGCCGACCACGGCTATCACGGGCTGCGCGCCGTCCGGCGACGGCAGCACCTTCGCGGCCTTGAGCACCTGCGCCACCGTGCCGAGCGTGGCGGTCCAGGTGCGCTGGCGCGTGGTCGTACCGGCGACGGTGATGCTCAGCGGGGTGTCGGGCTTGCGCCCGGCGGACACCAGCTCGCCGGCCGCCGCGACGACCGAGCCGAGCGTCGTGGAGACCACGGCGGTCACCTCGCTCGCGCCGACCTCGGACCAGCAAGTGGCCGTCGCCGTACGGGCGTCGACGAACCGCACGTCGCCGCCCTCGCCGTCGCGCAGCGGGACGCCCGCGTAGGCGGGCACGCCCACGGCGGTCGCGATGCCCGGCACCACCTCGAAGGTGATGCCCTCGGTGGCACAGGCGAGCATCTCGCCGGAGGCGTCCCCGTCCATGCCGGGGTCGCCGAGCACCGCACGGACGACCCGCTTGCCGCCGCGCGCGGCCGTCATGACAAGATTGGCGGTGTCCCTAAGGACAGGGACGCCGACGGCACTTGACGACTCGTCAGTAACCGTCTGGAGAGGCATGTCCACATTCGTGCGGGCATGCGTACGCACCACATCCAGCACTTGCGGATCCGCGATCAGGACGTCCGCGGCTGCCAGCGCCTCCACGGCGCGCAGGGTCAGCAGTCCCGGGTCTCCGGGACCGGCACCGAGGAAGGTGACGTGACCGTGCACGGGGTGGTTCGGGGCGGTGGGGTTCAAAGTGCTCGCTCCCCCATAAGACCGGCTGCGCCCTTGTCCAGCATCTCGGCCGCGAGTTCGCGACCGAGAGCCAGCGCGTCGTCGTCCGACGCGGGCACGGGACCGGTGGTGGACAGCTGCACCAGCGTGGAACCGTCGGTCGTGCCGACAACCCCCCGCAGGCGCATTTCGGTGACAGCCTGCCCGTCGCCCAACAAGTCGGCCAGCGCACCCACAGGTGCGGAGCAGCCGGCTTCCAGGGCGGCGAGCAGGGAACGCTCGGCGGTCACGGCGGCCCGGGTGTACGGGTCGTCGAGCTCGGCGAGTTCGGCCACGAGGGCTGCGTTCCGCGCAGCGCACTCGATGGCCAGGGCCCCCTGGCCGGGGGCGGGCAAAACCATGTCGGGCTCCAGGAACTGGGTCGCCTCGCCGATCCGGCCGATGCGGGTCAGCCCCGCGGCGGCCAGCACGACGGCGTCCAGCTCGCCCTTGGCGACGAAGCCCAGGCGGGTGTCGATGTTGCCGCGGATCGGCACCGTCTCGATCTCCAGACCGAGCGCACGCGCCCACGCGTTGAGCTGCGCCATGCGGCGGGGCGAACCCGTGCCGACGCGCGCGCCCTTCGGGAGCTGCTCGAAGCGCAGGCCGTCGCGGGCGACCAGGACGTCGCGCGGGTCCTCGCGGCGCGGGACAGCGGCCAGCGCCAGGTCCTCGGGCTGCGCGGTCGGCAGGTCCTTGAGCGAGTGCACGGCGAAGTCGATCTCGCCCGCGAGCAGCGCGTCGCGCAGCGCGGAGACGAACACGCCCGTCCCGCCGATCTGCGCGAGGTGCTCGCGCGAGACATCGCCGTACGTCGTGATCTCGACCAGCTCGACCGGACGCCCGGTCAGCCGCCGCACGGCCTCGGCGACCTGGCCTGACTGGGCCATGGCCAGCTGGCTGCGCCTGGTCCCCAGGCGCAGGGGGGTGGTGGTGCCGTTCATGCCGACTCCCGTGCTGAATTGCGCGTATCGGCCCTGCTGACGGCGGCAACCGCCTGCGGGTCGAGGTCGAAGAGTTCCCGCAGCGCATCGGCGTAGCCGGCGCCGCCGGGGGTGGATGCCAGCTCCTTCACCCGCACCGTGGGGGCGTGCAGGAGCTTGTCGACGACGCGGCGCACGGTCTGGGTGATCTCCGAGCGCTGCTTGTCGTCCAGGCCGGGCAGCCGGCCGTCGAGCCGGGCGATCTCGGTCGCGACGACGTCGGCCGCCATGGCGCGCAGCGCGACGACGGTGGGCGTGATGTGCGCGGCCCGCTGGGCGGCGCCGAACGCGGCGACCTCGTCGGAGACTATGGCCCGCACCTGGTCGACGTCGGCGGCCATGGGGGCGTCCGCCGAGGCCTCGGCGAGCGTCTCGATGTCCACGAGCCGGGCGCCGTCGACGCGGTGCACGGCGGCGTCGATGTCGCGCGGCATCGCGAGGTCGAGCAGGGCCATCGCGCCGCGGCCGCCGAGCGCGGCCCGTACGGCGTCCGCCGTCAGCACCAGGCCCGTCGCGCCCGTGCAGGACACGACGATGTCCGCGAGCGCCAGCTCGTCCGGAACGGCGGACATGCCGACCGCCCCGGCCGTGACGGACGTGCCCGAACCCGGCTGCGTCAGGATCTCCGCCAGCCGCTCGGCGCGTTCCACCGTGCGGTTGGCGATGGCCACGTGCGCCACCCCGGCCCGCGCGAGCGTCGCCGCGGCGAGCGAGGACATCGAGCCCGCGCCGATGACGAGGGCACGCTTGCCCGCCGCCCACGCGTCGACGGACGGTCCCTCGCAGAGCTGCTCCAGGCCGAAGGTCACCAGCGACTGGCCGGCCTTGTCGATGCCCGTCTCGCTGTGGGCGCGCTTGCCGACCCGCAGGGCCTGCTGGAACAGGTCGTTCAGCAGTCGCCCGGCGGTGTGCAGCTCCTGCGCCAGGGCGAGCGCGTCCTTGATCTGGCCGAGGATCTGGCCCTCGCCCACGACCATCGAGTCCAGCCCGCAGGCCACCGAGAAGAGGTGGTGGACGGCCCGGTCCTCGTAGTGCACATAGAGATACGGAGTGAGCTCCTCCAGCGGCACGCCCGAGTGCAGGGCGAGCAGCGTGGACAGCTCGGCGACACCGGCGTGGAACTTGTCCACGTCGGCGTAGAGCTCGATGCGGTTGCACGTGGCGAGCACCGCCGCCTCGACGGCGGGCTCCGCGGCCAGGGCACCGTGCACCAGCGCGGCCTGCTCCTCGCGCGTGAGGGCCGCCCGCTCCAGCACGCTCACCGGCGACGTGCGGTGGCTGAGACCGACTACCAAAAGGCTCATGCCGGCATCACGGCGGGGATGTCCCCGTCGGGTCCCTTCCGGCCGCCCGCGGCGCCGCGCGCTCCCGCCTCCGGGCGGGGACGGTCCGCGGTGCCCTGCGCGGGCTCCTCGCCGGCCTTGCGCTGCTCGTGGAAGGCGAGGATCTGCAGCTCGATGGACAGGTCCACCTTACGCACGTCCACGCCCTCCGGAACCGACAGCACGGTGGGGGCGAAGTTGAGGATCGAGGTGACCCCGGCGGCGACGAGCCGGTCGCACACCTGCTGCGCGGCTCCGGCCGGGGTGGCGATGACGCCGATGGAGACCCCGTTGTCCTGGATGATCGACTCGAGCTCGTCGGTGTGCCGCACGGGCAGCCCCGCGACCGGCTTGCCCGCCATGGCGGGGTCGGCGTCGATCAGGGCCGCGACGCGGAAACCGCGCGAGGCGAAACCGCCGTAGTTGGCCAGCGCGGCACCGAGGTTGCCGATGCCGACGATCACGACCGGCCAGTCCTGGGTCAGGCCCAGTTCGCGCGAGATCTGGTAGACGAGGTACTCGACGTCGTACCCGACACCGCGGGTGCCGTACGAGCCGAGGTAGCTGAAGTCCTTGCGCAGCTTCGCGGAGTTGACGCCCGCCGCGCTCGCGAGTTCCTCGGAGGAGACCGTCGGTACCGACCGTTCGGAGAGCGCGGTCAGCGCACGCAGGTACAGCGGAAGCCGGGCGACGGTGGCCTCGGGAATCCCTCGGCTTCGGGTCGCCGGTCGGTGAGTTCGGCCAGTTGCCACGGTGCTCCTGCGGGTAGCGCGGGGCTTAAGGCGGCGCCTCGTCCCAGGACCGCCCCGTCGAATGCAGGCTATGTCTTTGTGAACGCGTGCACAAAGATGGTGTCCACTTTGTCCGGCCAAAGTGACGGGTGTCACGCAGAGTTCCGGCCGGTTTCGGGAACCATTGCCCGCATCGCAGCGACCGCCACAGGCGTCACACCGGCACCAGCGGTCTGCCGACCGGGACACGGGCGCTCACTCCTCACGGTTCAACTGCTGCAGGCACCGGGCCCCCGGCCGAACGCCAACAAATCGACACATGATGGTAGTCGACTCAGGCATCCAATCTCTCCCTCCGAACCCGCGGGCCCCTCCCCCGAGCCCACCCCGAACCCGCGGGCGCGCCGGGCACAATGGCCCCATGAGTCCGCTCCTGAGCCGCCGGAACCGCAAGAATCCCGCCGACCGCACCGTCACCCTGGTGGGCAAGCCGGGCTGCCATCTGTGCGACGACGCCGAGGCCGTGATCACCGAGATCTGCGGCGAACTGGGCGCCCGCTGGGAGAAGAAGGACATCACCCAGGACGAGGAACTCCACCGCAAGTACTGGGAGCAGATCCCGGTCATCCTGATCGACGGCGAACAGCACGACTTCTGGCGGGTGAACCCGGCCCGCCTGCGCAAAGCGCTCGGCGGCTGACTGACCGGCGGGGCAGTAACGGTGCCGATGCGCAGAGTTCACGTCAGCGCACCGTCCCGGCCCGGGTTTCCCCGAACAAACTGGCTATGCTCACGGCATGGCCGCACTCGCATGGCTCACCTTCCGCCGCCGCCCCGCCACCGCACGCAGCGTCCGGGCGGGCGAAGCCGCGGCCGAGGCAGCCCGCAAGTCCGCGCAGGAGAACGAGGCCGCGCTGGAGAGCGAGGGCGCACCGCAGGCCGCCCCCGAGCCCGAGTTCCCCGTCGCGGGCGACACCCGGGCCGCCGCGTTCTTCGACCTCGACAACACGATCATGCAGGGCGCCGCCCTCTTCCACTTCGGCCGCGGCCTCTACAAGCGGCGCTTCTTCGGCAAGCGCGACCTGGTCCGCTTCGCCTGGCAGCAGACCTGGTTCCGGCTCGCGGGCATCGAGGACCCCGAGCACATCCAGGACGCGCGCGACAGCATGCTGTCGATCGTCAAGGGCCACCGCGTCTCCGAGCTGATGACCATCGGTGAGGAGATCTACGACGAGTACATGGCCGAGCGCATCTGGCCCGGCACCCGCGCCCTCGCCCAGGCCCACCTCGACGCCGGACAGAAGGTCTGGCTCGTCACCGCCGCCCCGGTCGAGACCGCCACGATCATCGCCCGCCGGCTCGGCCTGACCGGCGCACTGGGCACCGTCGCCGAGTCCGTCGGCGGCGTCTACACCGGCAAGCTCGTCGGCGAGATGCTGCACGGCCCCGCCAAGGCCGAGGCCGTCCGCGCCCTGGCCGCCGCCGAGGGCCTGGACCCGGCCCGCTGCGCCGCGTACAGCGACTCCGCCAACGACATCCCGATGCTCTCGCTCGTCGGCCACCCCCACGCGGTGAACCCCGACGGCCGGCTGCTCAAGCACGCGCGCGAGCGCGGCTGGCAGGTGCGCGACTACCGCACGGGCCGCAAGGCGGCCCGGATCGGCCTGCCCGCGGCGGTCGGCCTCGGCGCCCTGGGCGGCGCGGCGGCCGCGGTCGCCGTGCACCGGCGCCGCCACTGACCGCCGGCACCGCCGCCAGCCGCCGTCGGCACCGTCAGCCGGCGCCGTCAGCCGTCACCGTCACCGGATCGGGCGACCGTTTCGGTGACGGGACACCAACTCACCGAATACGGACCGTAATCACAGCCCACCAGCGGGCAATCCTGTTGTCATACCCCCACGCGGCCCTCAGCAGTCCTGCCATGTCCGGATTGCCACAACACGCTGCCCAATCGGCCACACCCTAAGCAATTTCGGTCAACTTCCGTTCAGAATTCGTTGGTTGATCAACCAGCAACCGGCGACAGAGCGAACGGAATCGACGATTTAAGCAACTCGGTGTAGCGCTGCCTGTACGAAGGGTTATTCTCCTCAGACGCAAACCGGTCCCCTGCTTGTCCCTACGACGAGTGAACGGACCGGTACTGCACGTGATGGAAGCTCTGCCTCTGGGAGTCCCGTGTACCCACACGTCGGGGTTGACGCCTCGGGCCTGGCTACGCTGCGCGCAGCGGTCCTCGACCGTCTGCGCGGCTTCGTCCCCACCGCGTACGCCGTCCCCGCCTTCGCCACGCTCGCCCCATCCGTAGCAGGCGGTCCGGCCTTCGGGCACCGGGGCCCCTGCTACGCCCTCGCCGAGAGCAGCGCCGCCGTCGGCAGACGCGCACGCCGCGGCGCGGGAGCGGGCACCGCCACTACGACCACCCGCCGCCCGAGCGCCGACAGCGACAGCGCACGCATGCTGGACCTGGTCGAGCGCGCCCAGGCCGGCGAGGCCGAGGCATTCGGCCGCCTCTACGACCAGTACGCCGACACCGTTTACCGCTACATCTACTACCGCGTGGGCGGCCGGGCGACCGCCGAGGACCTCACCAGCGAGACGTTCCTGCGCGCCCTGCGCCGCATCGGCACCTTCACCTGGCAGGGCCGCGACTTCGGCGCCTGGCTCGTGACCATCGCCCGCAACCTCGTCGCCGACCACTTCAAGTCGTCCCGGTTCCGGCTGGAAGTGACCACCGGCGAGATGCTCGACGCCAACGAGGTCGAGCGCAGCCCCGAGGAATCCGTCCTCGAATCCCTGTCCAACGCCGCCCTGTTGGAGGCGGTGCGCAAACTCAACCCCCAGCAGCAGGAGTGCGTCACCCTGCGATTCCTCCAGGGCCTGTCGGTCGCCGAGACCGCCCGCGTCATGGGGAAGAACGAAGGCGCGATCAAGACCCTCCAATACCGTGCCGTCCGCACCCTCGCCAGGCTCCTCCCGGACGACGCGCGCTGATCCCCGCCCTGTGTCCAGGCCCGTTCCCCATCCCCCCGCGACCGCCCCGTCCCGCCCGCGTAACCCGACTGCCGCGCCGCTCGTTGTCCGGGATGCAGACTTCCCGCATGCCCGCAACCACTCACTCGATCGAGTGGATGCACTCAAGGCGTGCAACCTCCAGGTGTTCAGGGGAGTCGATCGTCATGACGAGAGGAGGTGCCGCCTGTGATCGCGAACGTTTCGGCGCACCGGCGGGCGAACGCCTTCGCCCAGGCCCTGGAGGAGCAGGAACTCCAGGGCACGGCGGCCGCACAGCCCGGCCCATCGGCGGATGACACCGAGCGCGGGAGACTCCTGGCCCTGACGGCCGGGCTCACGGAGCTGCCCGCGCCCGAGCTGGATCCCGAGGTGAAAACCGTCCAGCGGGCACGGCTCATCGCCGCCATGGAGGCACAGTTCGCGGGTGGCACCGCCACCGTCCCCGAGCCGCGCAGGAGCGCGGCGAGCGGCCGGGGCGCCCACCGGCTCGGCGGCCCGCTGAGCCGCCTCAAGCCCCGCTCCCGCTGGTCCAAGGGGCTCGCCGCCGGCGGCCTGACGGTGGGCGTGGCGGCCGGCGCGTTCGGCGGCGTGGCAGCCGCCAGCTCCAACGCGCTGCCGGGCGACACTCTGTACGGGCTCAAGCGCGGCATGGAGGATCTCAAACTCGGCCTGGCCGACAGCGATTCCGACCGCGGCGGCCTCCTCCTCGACCAGGCCTCGACCCGCCTCCAGGAAGCCCGCCGGCTCATGGAGCGCGGCCGTTCCGGCCACCTCGACCACGAGTCGCTGAGCGAGATCCGCAAGACCCTCTCCGGCATGCGTCACGACGTCGCCGAGGGCCACCAGCTGCTGCGTGCGGCCTACGACCGCGACGGCTCCCTCGCCCCGATGCAGCTGCTGTCCTCGTTCGCCTCCGCGCACCGCGAGGGCTGGAACCAGCTGCGCGACAAGCTGCCGCTCCCGCTCAACGACGTGCGCGATCAGGTCAGTTCGACCTTCATCGCCATAGACGATGAGATCGAGCCACTGCGCTCCCTGCTGCACGGCCCCGGCAAGCACGCGGCGCGGGGCCACGGCGGCTCCACCACACGCCCGGGCGCCCCGGGCAGTGCGGGGCACAGCGCCCCGGCGCCGCAGGCGTCGGGCAGCTCCGACGGCAAGCACGCCGGGAACCGCTCGGCCCAGCCCTCCGCGGGCGAGCACGACGACCGCGGCGGCCTCCTGGGCCCGGGCGGGCTGCTCCACCCCGCGCCCAGCGACGCCGCCACCCCGTCGGGCGGGGCGCACGGCAAGGAGTCGCCCAAGGAGCCGGAGATCACGCTCCCGCCCATCCTCCCGGGCGTCCTCCCGGGCCTCGGCCTCCACGGCGAGGACTCCAAGTAGCAGGTCCTAGCAGGTCCGGAGGTCGGTGTTCTCAGAAGAACACCGACCTTCGCTGCACAAGCAGCTTGTAGAGCGTGTGCTGAATCGTTTCCCGCACCTGGTCGGTGAGGTTGAACATCAGCATCGGATCGTCCGCCGCCTCCGGCGGATAACCGTCCGTGGGGATCGGCTCCCCGAACTGGATCGTCCACTTCGTGGGCAGCGGCACCAGCCCGAGCGGGCCGAGCCACGGGAAGGTCGGCGTCAGCGGGAAGTACGGGAAGCCCAGCAGCCGAGCCATCGTCCTGGAGTTGCCGAGGTTCGGATAGATCTCCTCGGCCCCCACGATCGAGCAGGGCACGATCGGGGCGCCCGCCCGCAGCGCGGTGGAGACGAAGCCGCCCCGGCCGAAGCGCTGCAGCTTGTACCGCTCGGAGAACGGCTTGCCGATCCCCTTGAAGCCCTCCGGCATCACACCGACCACCTCGCCGCGCTCGAGCAGCTGCTGGGCGTCCTCGGCGCAGGCGAGCGTGTGCCCGGCCTTGCGGGAGATCTCGTTGAGGACGGGCAGCTTGAAGACCAGGTCCGCGGCGAGCATCCGGACGTGCCGCCCGGCCGGGTGGTGGTCGTGCACCGCGACCTGGAGCATCAGCCCGTCGACGGGCAGCGTCCCGGAGTGGTTGGCAACGATCAGCGCCGCGCCCTTGTCCGGGATGTTCTCGAGGCCGCGTGCCTCGACCCGGAAGTACTTCTCGTAGAACGGGCGGAACGCGGACATGATCACCTGGTCGGTGAGCTCTCTGTCGAAGCCGAAGTCGTCGACCTCGTACTCACCGGTGATCCGGCGGCGCAGAAAGTTCAGGCCGTTGGCGAGCCTCCGGTCCCAGCCGGCGTCCTGCCTCGGCTCCGGCGCGGCGGCCGGTACGTCCTGGGGCACGGGCTCCTCACGCGGCGCCGGCACGGGCGCCAGCGCCGTCGTCCGGTGCACCCGCCCCGTACTCGAGCGCTTGCCCCGCCGCTTGGACCGCGGTTCCTCGCCGAACGGGATGACCTTCGCATCCGCCATGGTGCGTGCGCTCCTCACTTCCGGTCACGGCCGGCAGGCAGTGCCGCGGCGATCCGGTCGACAGTACGGGCGAGGGTTTCGGGGGGCAGCAGACCGGTGCCGCGACTGCGGGCGAAGTCCGCGAACGCGCCTGCCGTCGTATAGCGGGGGTGGAAGCCCAGCGTCTCGCGCATCTGGGCGGTCTCGACGACCCGGCCGTGGGTGAGCAGGCGGATCTGCTCGGGCGAGAAGTCCAGCACACGGGCCGAGCGCAGGACGGAGCCGAACCAGGTGACGGTCGGCAGGAAGAACGGGACAGTGGGCCGCCCGAGCCGTCTGGCGGCCTGCGAGAGCAACAGCACGCCGTCGCCCGCGATGTTGAACGTGCCGGAGTTGAGCGTGCCCCTCACGGGCTCTCCGGAGGCCATCCGCAGCACCTCGATCACGTCGTCCTCGTGGACGAACTGGAGCCGGGGGTCGAAGCCGACGACGGACGGCAGGGCGGGCAGCGAGAAGTACTCCGCGAGCGGCGAGTCGACACAGGGCCCGAGGATGTTGGCGAACCGCAGCACGCACACGGCCACATCCGGCCGCCGCCGCGCGAAGCCGCGGACGTACCCCTCGATCTCGACGACGTCCTTCGCGAAGCCCCCGCTCGGGTGCGACTTGGGCGGCGTCGTCTCGGTGAAGATCGCGGGATCGCGGGGCGCCGAACCGTACACCGTCGTACTGGACTTGACGACGAGGCGCTTGACCGACGGCGTCTTCTGGCAGGCGCCGAGCAGCTGCATGGTGCCGATGACGTTGGTCTCCTTGACCGCCGTCCGGCTGCCGCGCTTGCTCAGGGGGGTGCCGTTGACGTCCATGTGGACGACGGTGTCGACGCCGTGCTCCGCCAGGACGCGGGCGATCGTGGGGTGGCGAATGTCCGCCCGTACGAAATCGGCCCCGCCGAGACGGTGCTCGGGTGGCACTGCGTCCACCCCGATGACCCGGTCGACACCGGGCTCGCGCTGCACGCGTCGGACGAAGCGGCCGCCCAGGCGGCGCGCGACACCGGTGACGAGCACGACCCTGCCCAAGATCAGCGCCTTCCCTTCCGGTGGGTCCTCCCTCGGCCGAGGAGAGGCGACCCGTGGCGGCCACCGTAGCGGCTCGTTGTTGCGCTGTGATGACCGCCCGCTGCGCGGAGCAACATTTCAAGCCGTGGCGAGGGTTTCACGCTGCGCAACGCACCGCAGCCCTCCCACCGCCGAGACGGTGGAAGGGCTGCGGGACGAACACAGCGGCGCTGCTTACTTCTTGTTGCGGCGCTGAACGCGAGTGCGCTTGAGCAGCTTGCGGTGCTTCTTCTTGGCCATCCGCTTGCGCCGCTTCTTGATAACAGAGCCCACGACTACCCTCGCTTACATCGATTCACTCGGTGCGGGGCGTCCGAGCCCACACGACCTACATCGGGCCAGCCTACCCGGCACCGGGCGAACAGCGTAATCCGAGGTCCTCGTCAGGCGGTTTCCACCCCCACAAAGGACTCACGGAGGTACTCGTGCACCGCCTGCTCTGGGACCCGGAAGGACCTTCCCACCCGGATCGCCGGCAGATGACCACTGTGTACCAAGCGGTACACGGTCATCTTGGACACACGCATCACCGCGGCGACTTCCGCCACGGTCAGGAACACGACCTCGTTGAGAGGCCTTTCGCCAGCAGCCATGACACACCTGAACCTTCCGCACATGACGCGCACCGGCTTCCCCTCCGGTGACTCCTCGTCGCTGCGCGCTCACTCCCCAGACTAGGGGCGGGTGATGCGAGTGGGGAAGAGGAGCAGCCATCGGCCGCCTACCGTGACAGACACGCTCGATTGAGTACATAGCGAGTAAGCGGTCGGTAGTAATCAGACCGCACAGCGTCATCAAGCGGAACGGCCACGGACACCCGCCCCTCGGCCTGACCGACGAACAGCGCGGGGTCGTCCGCGTCCGCCAGCCCGACGGCCTCAAAGCCCAGCTGACCTGCTCCGCAGACCCATCCGTGGTCCCCGATGACCAGCGCCGGAAGAGGCCCTCCGCCGTCCGCCGCAGCGGCCAGTGCGACACGAAGCGGGAGCGGTGAATGCGTGTGTGCGCCGGGGTCATTCGGAGATCCGCACGCGCCGGGTTCGCGCACCATCGCGACTCCTGCGACGTAGTCAAGGTTGTATGTGCGTACGCCAAACCGGGTCGTTATGTCGATACCTCGACCCTGCGCCGGAGTGAGAACACGGCATCCCGCCGCCGACAGAGCAGCGGCCAACGCGGCGTAGAAACCCAGGAGCCGGTGGGGATGCCCGGTGCCGATCAGCACCGGAGCGCCCACCGCGGCCACCGCGGCGAGGCGGTCGGCGAAGGCACCGAGTGCCACGATCGTGCGATCGGGGTCGATCACATCATGCCCTGAAGTGTGCGCGGGATCGGCCGAAACTCCACACCTGCTCCCCATCAGGTGCAACAACTCCTCGAAGCGCCAGTCCCTTTCAGGCTCCAGTCCCATCAGCACCCGGGGGTCGCCCGCGACGAATCTCCGGTAACGGTCCAGACTCCGTTCCCGCGTCGTCGCCACCGCCCCGGCGATCCGGGCGGCGAGCAGATGCGCGCGCAAGCGTTCCACACCCGGGCTAACGGTGGATCAACGCCCTTGGCTACGGCAGCAGTCCGTGCGCCGGGAACACCGCTCGCCGGGTGGCCAGAATCGCCTGGTCCATGCGGTCGGCCGGGTCATAGCCGTGGTCCGTGAAGTCCCGCCACTGCGGCGCCAGACCGTCCGTCATCCGCCCGGGGCCCAACTGCCGCGTACGCCGGTAGACTTCACGCTTCCACTCCTCCGGCACAGGCGTCTCGGGTGCCACAGGCCGGCCCGCGGCGATGGCGACCAGGTGGGTCCACGAGCGGGGCACCACGTCCACGACGGCATAGCCTCCACCGCCCAGCGCCACCCAGCGGCCCTCCGCGTGTTCGTGCGCCAGCCCATGGCATGCCTCGGCCACCAGCCGCTGTGCGTCCAGGGACACGGTGAGGTGCGCCAGCGGGTCCTCGAAGTGCGTATCGGCACCGTGCTGAGTCACCAGCACCTGTGGCCGGAAGGCCTCCAGCAGTTCGGGCACGACGGCGTGGAACGCCCGCAGCCATCCCGTGTCGCCCGTCCCCGCCGGCAGCGCCACGTTCGCCGCGCTGCCCTCCGCCCCCGGCCCGCCGGTCTCCCCCGGCCAGCCGGTCGCCGGGAAGAGCGTACGGGGGTGCTCGTGCAGCGAGATCGTGAGCACCCTGGGGTCCTCCCAGAACGCCGCCTGCACGCCGTCACCGTGATGGACGTCCACGTCCACGTACGCCACCCGTTCGGCACCGAGCTCGAGCAGCCTTGCGACGGCGAGGGCGGCGTCGTTGTACACGCAGAAGCCCGACGCCGCTCCCGGCATCGCGTGGTGCAGGCCGCCGGCGAAGTTCACCGCGTGCAGCGCCTCGCCACGCCACACGGCCTCGGCCGCACCGACCGACTGGCCGGCGATGAGCGCGGCCGCATCGTGCATCCCCGCGAACGCCGGATCGTCCGCCGTGCCGAGCCCGTACGAAGCGTCCGCACTGTCCGGGTCCGCGGATGCCGCCCGCACGGCGGCGATGTAGTCCTCGCGATGCACGAGCCGCAGCGTCGATTCCCCGGCCGGACTGGCCGCGACCACACGCATGGCCTTGTCCAGGCCGTACGCCTCCACCAGGCGCATGGTCAGGGCCAGGCGCACGGGATCCATCGGATGCCCGGGGCCGAAGTCATAACCCGTTACTGCCTCGTCCCACATCAGCTGTGCGCGGCCGCTCATGGGCGCAACCGTATCGGTAAAACACGGGGCGATAAATAAAAAAGCCGTGGGCTTGAGTTGGATCACTCCAACTCAAGCCCACGGCTATAAAATTTGTTCGGCGGCGTCCTACTCTCCCACACGGTCCCCCATGCAGT